>QMUB01000239.1 GCA_003663695.1 Thermococci archaeon
AAAGACATCCCCTCTCAGCTCAAAATCAATTCTCACCCAGTAACTCTCCGTGGCTTCATAGATACGCTGCATTCCAAAGGGTGTTACGCTTATAACGCCATCCCGGAAGGTTCCGGTCTGCTTCCCATCCACGAAGAGCCTGAGCATTTTTGAGCCTTTAATCTTTGCATCATCGGGGAGAACTGCCTCCCCCGCACCCAGCCCAAAATAGAAATCGAAGACCTTCCTTATACTCTCATTGAATCTATACCTAGAATCCTCTTTAGTGGCTTCTATTTTAAATGCACTCAGTACATTCTTAAGCGAATTGAGACTTTCATGGCTTGTTGTCCCATTCTTCACATCCGTGAAAATTATCTGCCTTCCACTTATCTCAGACGCCCTCTTTGCTATTTCCACATAAGCTTCATCAAGATGTGCTATTATAGGAATTTCCGGGTACTTCATAAGTGTATTCGCAAGTAGTTCTGCCGCCGAATTTATCTCCTCTTCGGTCCAGTGCCCTGTGACGACTATATCGTACTTGGCAAGCCACTCCCACTCCCTTGGGACGACGCCAAAGGGCGAGGTTAGTATAAGCTCATGGACTTTGTAGCGTCCACTGCCCAGAGTCTCTTTTACAGCTTTTCTATAGAGAATATGGCTCCTGGAGAAAGAATAGGGCTTCTTAGCGGAGCAGGGAAACAATAAGAGCAGCTCAACATTCTTGGGCGGGACAAAGCGCTCCTCAACACGCTGGTGCCATCTCTTAACTTCGGGTCTGTTCTGGGAAGCATCGCTTATGAAGTAAACCGTCTCCTTCTGGATTGGGGTGTACTTCTCCAGATAGCTTCCGTATTCTTTATCCGCTATTCTAAGAATACCCGCATGATATTGAGTATTGAAAAAGTTTTCCACAAGATATCTCAGTTTTCCCTCATCAAGGGCTTTTTTAACCATGTCTATCGTCTTTTGAGCAAATTCAATTGCGTTGGCACCTTCATCCCAGATTATTGGAGCGTAGGGATTGAAAGCCTTCCTGTGAAGGTCGTAGAGCCTTAAAGAACGGGTATCAAAGGCATCAACTCCGAGGTAAACTGCCAAAGGATAGAAAAAGGGCTCCAGATCCGTGATTATCATCAAATTTGGGTCTCTCTCCCTTATCAAAGCGAGTGTTCTTACAAATCTCCTGTAATCCTTTACAAGGATTTTTGAGTTGCCGATATAAACGGCATCAAAGGCGTTCTTACTTAGTATTTTCTCCAGAAAGTCCTCAACTCTCTCCAGGTGCCTCAGAGCAGGAAGGTAGAGCACGTTAAAATTTGAGTAATCCACTTTGTACAGTCTCCTGAAGCTTTTATCTATAATCTCAGGGGGTGTGTAAAAGCTGAGAGGGATTGATGGTGCCAGATTAAGGTCGTATTCATCAAAATTCTCAGGATAGAAGTAGGAATTGAAGGGGGATATGGAAAAGTCTAACCCCCCCAAAGCAGGGGTTTTTATTTTTTTATCCCTCAATCTAAGGAGACCCCTTCTTCCGGGTCCATCATGTTTTAGAGTTTCCATGTTCACACCAGATTGTATCTCTGGAGCAGGAGGAGCTCGTCCATGGTGAGCTTTTCACCGCGCTTAAACTTCTCAAGCGCCGCCACAGCTTTCTCGAAATTGCTGTCCTTCCTTGCCCTCATCCTTGCTACCATCTTATATGCTATCAGCTCCTTGTGCTTGTTATCAAACTCCCTTATTTTCCTTTCAATTTCCCTGAGCTCATCTCTAGCATCTCTGACCTTCTCCCTTAATTCAACAACCTTCTGGTGGTATTCATCCGCCTCTTTCTTAACTTCCTTAGCCTTTTCAAAGCTCTCAATCATCTGCTCATGGAACTGCTGGCTCTGATTTGCAAGTTGCTTTATCTCCAAGTTTATTGCTCTCCTCGCTTTTTTTAGGTTCTCTATCTTTTTCCTCGCTTCAACAAGTTTGTTATGGAATCTATCCGCCTGCTGGAGGATTTCGAGCTCAGTTGCAAGAACCTGAATCTGGTCGACTATCTGCCTCTCCCTCTCCGGAGAGGTTGGTTTGGTCTGAAGTTCCCATTCAAGCTTTTCAATCTTCTTTTCAATTTGATCCTTTGGCATGTTGAGCCTTCTCAGCTGCTTATACTCATCCCTTTTAGTTCTATACTCCAAAATTTCCTGATAAAGCAGGTCAAGCTGGGCGTTTATTTCATCCCTATTTTTCTTAAGCTCTTGAATATGTTTATTAACCTCATCTCTCTTTTCCTTAAATTCTCTCGCCTTTTGCCTTAGAGCCTGAACCTCCCTATTCTTTTCATCTCTCTTCTGGATCCAGGCGTTTAGCTCCGTCTGTATTTCATCCAATTTCACCTGGATCTCCTTCTTCTCCTTTTCAAGAGCATCTATCTCCTGCTTTATCCTCTTTATCTCCTCTGGATCCACTTTCACTTGCATGTCCATACCCCTTCCTCGTTTTTAGAATAGGTAATCATCCCTAATTCCATTATTTAAGCCTCAGCTTAGAAGAGTGCAAAAACAAATAAAAACTTTTTGGATATTTCCTCAGAAAATTCAGATTTCCACAGGTGCAAAAAGGGGAGAAAATGTATTATTCTCATATAAAGGCATTCAAATGGAATAAAAACT
>QMUB01000240.1 GCA_003663695.1 Thermococci archaeon
CCTTTTGAGGCATTCAATAGAGCACGTATATGGGGCATGGGGGGCAAACAGGAAGTTTATTCTCTCCGAATTAAGGTTTTCTATAAAGGTTAATACCCTGATTGATTTTTTAATTTCTTTTTCAAACTTTTCCGGGTCTCCGAGGTCTATCATTCCATAACCCAGATATGCCCTTAGCCCCGCCCTCTCAACGGCTTTTGCAACTTCTTCCATGTAAAAGTACATATCAACAAACGCAGTCGTTCCCCCTTTTATCATCTCCAGAGCTCCAAGAAGGGCGCCTTTGTAAACATCTCTGGGCTTGAGTTGAGCTTCCCTTGGCCATATGTATGTCTCGAGCCACTCTTGGAGGGGGATATCATCTGCAAGCCCCCTGAAGAGTGTCATTGCAAGATGAGTGTGTGCATTTATGAAGCCGGGGGAAACTACCTTCCCCTTTGCATCAATCACGATATCTGCTTCTCTTTTAATGCCCTTTTTAATCTTCAAAATTCTGTTTCCCTCTATATATACATCGGCTTCAACGACTTTAAGATTGTCATAGATCACTCGCCCATTTTTAATAAGTATCTCCATTGAGCTCACCTTAGATTAAAAGAAGGAAGGGAGAAAATATAAAGTTTGCTAAACAAAAGCCGTCTTAAGCACATCGGCACAGCCGCACTTCCTCTCCTCAGGAATCTTTGGAATGCCCTGAAGGAGCAGCCTTCTTACCTTCTCGTTGTTTTCCTGCATGACTCTAACAACCTCTTGGGCGTCTACGGGCTTTTCAGCCCAAACATCGTAGTCAGTGATTGCCGCTATATTGACGTAGCACATTCCAAGCTCTCTTGCCAAAACAATCTCTGGAACGAGCGTCATTCCTATTATCTGGGCGAACTGGCGGAACATGAAGCTTTCAGCCCTCGTTGAAAACCTCGGCCCCTCGATGCACACATAGGTTCCCCTTTCATGTACTGGAATTTGGAGCTCTTTAGCCGTCTCGTAGAAAATTTTACGCATCTCCGGGCAGAATGGATCGGCCATACCGAAATGAGCAACTCTCGGCCCCTCATAAAATGTGTAGTCTCGCTTCTTTGTAAAGTCTATGAACTGGTCGGTTATCACTATATCGCCGGGCTTGTATTCCTCACGAAGAGAGCCTACAGCGGTGATCCCTATTATGCGCTCAACTCCAAGCTCGTGAAGGGCCCATATGTTTGCCCTGTAGTTCACGAGATGGGGAGGGATATCGTGGGTTTTTCCATGTCTTGGAAGAAAAGCGACCTCAACACCCCTTATTTCCCCAATCTCGACGTGTGCAGAGGGTCTTCCATAGGGAGTGTGCACCTTGATACTTTCTCTAGGCTCAAAGACACCGTAAACACCGGAACCGCCGATAATACCTATCTTTGGCATTGATATCACCATGTAAAAATTACACCTGAGTTATTTAAGAGTTGCTTTTCCAGTGGAAACGGAACTCCAACAAGTGAACTTCAACCCCTTTTATTGTCTACTCCATTATCACCAGTTCGGAGGAAAATCAAGAGCAGGCCCAACAGCAGTAGTGATCCGTACCAGAGGACAACCCACGGCAGGAAGACGAGAGCCGTGTGAATGTCAACTCCGCTCAGAAAAACGCTTGGGAATTGGCGAGGGGTAGTTTCTCAAAAATCCAGAAGTTGTACATAACCATCAGGAAGAGCGGATAAACGAAGGCAAAAACCCTCAGAAAGAGCCTCAAAAAGAGGAGAAGACGAAGCGAGCTATTCATATCTCGCGCTACCATGCTCATGCGCATAAGCATCACCGGAAAATTTTGAACCCAGATGTTAAGGGGTTTTCCGTGGGCGATATGCGATTATCAAGAGGAATCTTTTTTTGATGTTCTCCAAATACCAAAGACGGCTATCAAAAAACTCACCGCAACAAGTGCACGAAACCATCTCGCCCAAGTCCAAGAGAGGGCGAACGAGACACCAAAGAACACACTGGAGGCGACATAAAAACCCAGCGGATTTTCATTAAGGAACTCAAGGAGTGTACCTATCCACAGAATCCACAGGACAAAAACTATCAAAACGCACGGAAGGTTGTAAAGTTGGAGGGTTATGAAAGTGCACACTGGATCCGGCAGAATTCCAAAAGACACAACAAAAAGAACAGCAGCCATAGAAATGAGAAGGAAAGGCAGAGCGAGCTTCCTTACGTCCATGAAGTGTACCCCCAGTTTTTATCCATGTCCGGATTAGAATCCACTGTGTCCATTAGATGATCCCATACGTTGCTGACATAAATCGCCACAGAGTTACTGTACGGACGTTCCCCTGTTTCGTGCTGAGGCCACATCTGCATTGCATACGTTTGTTCCACGCATACTCCGTTAGCACATATGTTACTCCAGGTTCCAGCAAACTTTATAGTGCCCCCTTCAACAGTAATGCTTTCTATATCCTCACATCCATAAGTATCATCTCTCCCAGGATATAAAATATGACATCGTGTCCAGTCATAGGATGCATCAATTGCTGGATCAGGATGGTCTTCATCATAAAAATGAATCTCATAGGTCACTTTTGTAGAGGTATACATAACAACTATTTTGGATATCCCATTATGCCCATCCACATTATAACACTGTCCC
>QMUB01000027.1 GCA_003663695.1 Thermococci archaeon
AAGCAAGGTTTTGGACATTCGATTTCTGCTTATGGTTGCTTGAGACCAATCTATTATCACCGGCTTATCCCACATCAGGATGTTGTATTCGCTCAGATCGCCGTGCACCATTTCTCCCCTCTTCCAAAGCCTCTCAATTACTCTCATCGTGTAGGAGTACAGCTCCTCAAATTCTTCAGGACCCAAAGCCTTTTCAACATCCTTGAGCCTTGGGGCAGGATACTCACCCCCTATGAACTCCATCACCAGAACGTTGTTGCGGAATGCCAGCGGCTCTGGAACCCTAACCGCATATTTCATGGCTCTCTGGAGGTTCTTGAACTCTCTTCTAGTCCAAGCAAACACAAGCTTTCTTATGTCTTTCGGGACATACCCCACCCTAGGATCCGCTGCCAGATACTCCCATATCCTCCTAAAATCCGTGGTATACGTCCTATAAATCTTAACGGCTATCTGTTCTCCCTTTTTGTTAAATCCCCTGAAGACATTTGCTTCCTTTCCCGTTGAAATAACCCCAAAGAGCACCTCAATCTGCCCTCTCTTTTTAAGGTACTCGAGTGTGTCCATGGTTGTCCTGTCAAAAACCTCGCTGAACACTTTATAGAGCTCACTATCCCTTTCCCTCTCCTCATGCAATCCAAGCAGTTCGAAAACCTTCCTATCAATGTCCTCAACTTTCATAATCATCACTAAAGGAAGACTCCACCTGAGATGAAATCTTGGGTAATCTTTCCTCTCCTGAGAAGCCAGTCAACCTGGGTCCTCGTATAACGATATTTGATATCCCCTCTCTCATCCGTCTGGACGGGCCATGGCTCCACTATGACGATATCCCCCACCTTGACCCACATTCTCTTCCTGAGCTTGCCGGGAATCCTGCATCTTCTAATATTACCATCTGAGCACCTGACGTCCATCCATCCCGAACCCAACGCCTGTTCGACCACTCCAAAAACCTGATTTTCTCGTGGGAGGGGAACTCTGATTATCTCCTCTCCACTACCTGGGGTATGCTTCTTTTTTCCACCTTTACCTCTGCTACTCCTACCTCTGTGATACGCACACATGAGCGCCACCTCCAAATTATTAACATCTTTGCAAAAATTTTCCAAAAATAATAAATCAAAAGCATTTAAAAATTTTTGCATCCGATGCACTATTGTATTCAGCATAATCCTTTAAAAGTGCTTTGCCTATTTCCAGAGGGGATAAAAATGGAGAGCATCGTTGAAAGAGTCAAATCCCTATGCGAGGAGCATGGAGAAATGGAAGCTTTAAAAAAGATAGACTCTTTTATCGCTCTTAACAGAGCAATTGAGCCCAAAAAAGGAAGAGATTACGTAGAACTTGGCATATACGGTTTTTTGGAGGGAATTCTAACTACTCTTCGGATAAAAGTGAAGGATGATGAGGGAAGAAAAAAGATTGAAGAACTTCTGAGTGAGGTTAAAACCTGCAGAAAAGAGTTAGATGAAAAATTTAAGAAATCCGGAGAAAATTTGTGAAAATCAGATGCTCATCTTTTCAAGCTGCCCCTCCGCTATGTCTCCTACTATTGGGAATTTGTATAATTCGCCCTGGTATGCTTTGATCATTCCTACAATCCACACGATTAATCCTATGAGGCTTATGAGTATTCCAAGCAACCATCCAAGGAATGGTATGAGTCTAAGGATGACATCGATGATGAAAAGCCCTAAAAATACGATCGTGGATTGCATAGCGTGAAACCTAACAAAATCACTTTCCTTCTCTAACAACAAAAATGCAATTCCAGTAATAAAACCAAGCAGGTATGCTAAAGCCCCCTCCACATTCTCATCCAAACCCAAAGACGTTTTCTTTCCTTCCTCAACATTCTCCATGTCAAGCACCTCTTTTACGTTGTTTCCATATCTCTTTGTATTTTCTTCATTAAATAGTTTTCTACAATTCAAAGGATTTTCATAAAGATTAAATATTTTTCAAGTAAATAGGGGGACGATTGGAACCGCAATTTTTAAGTAATCCAATCTCAATTAAATTCGAGGTGCGAAAGATGGAGTTAAGCTATCACGAGAAGCTCACACTCATGGTTCTCGGAAAGCTAAAGAAAGCCAGATATGAGGATGTGGTGAAGGAAGCCGGCATCGATCAGGTCGCTGTGATGAGAGCACTACTGGGTCTTCAAAGCAAGGGATTGGCTAAAATTCATGAGCGGCAGATAAAGCTTATTAGAATCACCGAACTTGGAAAAGAGTATGCTCAAAAAGGGCTCCCCGAGAGGAGGGCACTAAAATTCCTAGCAGAGAGGGAGAAGGTAACGCTCGAAGAGCTTGCCCGGGTTTTGAGTGAGGATGAGCTGAAGCCCATAATAGGTCTCCTGAGGAGGGAAGGATGGGCAAATGTAAAAAAAGAAGAAGGAAAACTCATTCTTACAATTACGGAAAAAGGAAGAGAGGATCTTAATAAAGAGCGACCGATTGATAGAATCCTGAAGATTCTGGCGGAGAGAGGTGAAGTTGAGAGCGGGGAGGCTGAGAAGTTTGTTTCTCTTAAGGAGCTCAAAAGAAGAAGGATAGGTGAGGAGGATAGCAGAAGTGAAAGGGAAGTCGAAATAACGGAGGCGGGAATGGAATTAGTTAGGAAGGGACTCGAATTAAAGGAAGAAGTCTCGATTTTAACGCCGGAGCTCATAAAAAGCGGGAAGTGGCGGAAAGTTGAATTCAGGAGGTACAATATAAAAGCGCCCGTAAAAGTTCCATTTCCCGGTAAAAAACAGCCTTACAGGGCCTTCCTCGATAAAATTAGAAGAAAACTCATTGAGATGGGATTCATAGAGATGGAAGTGGAGAGCCTCATAGAGACCCAGTTCTGGAACTTTGATGCACTTTTCCAGCCCCAAAATCACCCTGCAAGGGACTGGACGGACACATATCAATTGAAACACCCAAAAATGGGGCACTTGCCCGAGAAAGAGCTAGTGGAAAGGGTAAGGGCTTCACATGAGCATGGCTGGAAAAGAGGTTCGAGAGGATGGGGCTACAGGTGGGATCCCCAAAAAGCGATGCTCTTAATGCCAAGAGCGCATGCAACGGCTTTGAGTGCACGCCAGCTTGCCAAGGGAGTTCAAATTCCCGGTAAGTATTTCGCAATTCAGAGGGTATTTAGACCGGACGTCCTTGATAGAACCCATTTGATAGAATTCAATCAGGTCGACGGGTTCGTAGTTGGAGAGGAGCTAACCTTCAAGCATCTCCTTGGAATATTGAAGCGCTTTGCCGTTGAAATCGCTGGAGCAAAGAAGGTAAAGTTTCTACCGGATTATTATCCATTCACGGAACCCAGCGTCCAGATGAGTGCCTATCACGAGGAGCTTGGATGGGTCGAGTTTGGAGGAGCTGGAGTGTTCAGAGAGGAGATGACAAAGGCTCTGGGCGTGGATGTTCCGGTGATTGCATGGGGAATTGGAATTGATCGTTTAGCAATGTTCAAGCTTGGAATAGATGATATAAGATACCTCTTTAGCTACGATTTGAAATGGCTTAGGGAGGCAAAACTCGTCTGGTGAGGAGGGTTAGAAATGCCAAAGTTCGAGGTTTCGAAGGATGATCTGGAGAGGCTCGTTGGAAAGAGCTTCAGCGTTGAGGAGTGGGAGGATCTATTTTTATATGCCAAATGCGAGCTCGATGATGTTTGGGAGCATGAGGGGAGGATATACTTTAAAGCCGATGCAAAGGACACAAACAGACCCGACCTGTGGAGTGCCGAGGGAATTGCACGACAGGTGAAGTGGGCCCTTGGGATTAGAAGGGGACTTCCAAAATATGAAGTTGAGAAGAGCGATGTTACTGTTTACGTTGATGAAAAGCTCAGAGATATAAGACCCTATGGTGTTTATGCCATTGTGGAGGGTCTCAGCCTCGATGATGAAGCCCTAAAGCAGATGATAAATCTCCAGGAAAAAGTGGCTCTAACATTTGGGAGGAGGAGAAGTGAAGTAGCCATAGGCGTTTTTGACTTCGATAAAGTAAAACCTCCTATATACTACAGGGCGGCTTCTCCAGAAGAGAAATTCATTCCCCTCGGTTTTGAGGAGGAGCTCACTCTAAGGGAAATCCTGGAAAAACATGAAAAGGGAAAGGAATACGGGCATCTGATAAAGGACAAGCCCTATTACCCTCTCCTCATGGACAGCGAGGGAAATGTTCTCTCTATGCCTCCGGTTATTAATTCCGAGCTCACAGGGAGGGTAACGGAGGATACGAAGAACGTCTTTGTTGACATAACTGGATGGGATTTGGAGAAGATAATGCTGGCTCTCAGCGTTGTTGTCACAGCACTTGCGGAGAGAGGCGGGAAGATAAGGAGCGTTAGGGTGGTTTACAGAGGTTTTGAGATCCGGACACCCGATTTAAGTCCCAAAGAATTTGAAGTTGAGCTTGATTACATAAAAGGGCTCACCGGAATCGAGCTCTCCAACGAGGAGATAAAGGGGCTCCTTGAGCGCATGATGTATGAAGTTGAGCTTGAAGATGGAAAGGCAAGGCTCAAATACCCCTCCTTCAGAAACGATTTGATGCACCCCAGAGATGTTCTTGAGGATGTTCTCATAGCCTACGGCTACAATGAGATTGAACCAGAGGAGCCGGAGCTTGCTGTCCAAGGGAAGGGGAGCGATTTCACAGATTTCATAAACGCTATAAGGGACTTAATGGTGGGTTTTGGACTTCAGGAGGTCATGACGTTCAATCTGACGAACAGAGAAGTGCAGTTCACAAAGATGCGGATTGAAGATGGTGAGATCGTTGAAATCGAAAACCCCATAAGCATGAAGTGGAGTGCGCTCAGGAGCTGGATTATCCCCTCCTTAATGGAGTTTCTGAGCCAGAACACCCATGAGGAGTATCCTCAGAGACTGTTTGAGGTTGGTAAAGCCACGGTTATCAATGAAAAAGCCGAAACAAAGACGAGGAGTGAGGATAGGCTTGCCATAGCCCTAGCTCATCCCAGGGTAACTTTCACTGAAGCCAAGGAGATACTTGAGGGCTTGATGAGACATCTGGGCTTTGAGTATGAGATTGAGGAGGTGGAGCATCCTTCGTTCATATCTGGAAGGAGCGGGAAAATCTTGGTGGGAGGAAGAGAGATAGGGATTATAGGAGAGATACATCCTCAGGTGCTCGAGAACTGGGGTATGGAAGTTCCTGTAGCTGCCTTTGAGGTTTATCTGCGCCCGCTTTACAGAGGAAGCTTCCTCTAGGGGAGTTTCGAAGAAAGGTGCTTTCGAAGAAAGGTTTATTTGCCCCTTTTTCCTAATTTCCTAGGGTGATTGGATGGACATATACTTTTTCGTTGCACTTGTCATGGCTGTGCTCATAGGTCTCACAATCCCAAAGCTGATGGAGAAATATAAATACGGTGGGAAGATTTTAATAATGCTCCTGCTGACTGTCTCAAGCATATATTACTGGAAAAAAGGGGATGTGAAATCAGCTTTTCTCTTCTTTGAGATTCTTGTCTGGAGCGGCTTTGAATTTGTAGGGCTTCTGGAAGAGTGGGGGATAAAATCGCTTGCAGCAGTGGTTCTTATAGCCGTTGGAACCCTCGGCATAACACTCTATGATTTTAGACTCACCCTTGTGGATGTCTTTGGCGTTTTTATGAGTGGATTCTTGGGGATTTACGGCTTTGTTTATCTGGGATATCTGGTCAGGATCAAGAAACATCCAGAAGAAGAGAAAAATTAATCCTTTTTTAGCCTCTTTAATATCTGCTGGAACATGAGCTCAAAGTTCTCTATTGCAGACACTATCTCAATTTCACTTACATACAGCAAATCCATTTCATCACCTCCGTACATTTCTTTGAACTGTTTTAATTTAAGCTTTACCTCGATTTTCTTGTCTTAATTCCAAACAACCTGCGGCTTTCTCCCGAATTTTTGGACAATTTTCTTTTACCTTTTTAAAGGTTTACATAACTAAAGACAAGGGAGTATTTAAGGGTGCCCGAATGAACGCTTGGGTACATTAATGGATCAAGTTGAAAAATCTTAATGTGCTTTAAATTCCAGAATTCTCGCAAAGCTTATATATTGGGAGAATTTTAAAAATTTTTCGGCGGTAGAGGTGAGAATAGCCCTAAAGGTAGCCTATGACGGCACAAAATTCTTTGGCTTTCAGAGACAAAAAAGTGTCAAAACCGTCGAAGGAGAGCTGATCAGAGCGCTCCAGAAGCTTGACATAATTAAAGGGCCCAGGGAAAACAACTTTAAAGGAGCATCAAGAACCGATCGTGGGGTAAGTGCCTTCGGGAACGTGGTCTCCTTTGACACGGAAAATCTAAAATTGGTGCAGCCAAGGATTTTAAACCATCATCTGAAGGACATATGGGTTCTCGGGATTGCTGGGGTTGGAGAGGATTTCCACCCCAGATACTCGGCGGAAGGGAAGATTTACAGGTATTATATGGTGGATGAGGGCTTTGATTTAAATGCCATGAAAAGATGCTCCAAACTCTTTATAGGAACCCACAACTTCTCCAACTTTGCAAGGCTTGAGCAGTTTAAAAATCCTGTTCGAACGCTGGATGATATTAAAATATCCAAAAAAGGCAAGCTGGTAGTTCTGGAGTTCTCGGGAGAGAGCTTTCTCTGGGAGATGATAAGGAGAATTGTGACGGCTCTGAAGATGTGCGGCCTCTCCTGCTTGAGTGAGGGTGAGGTTGAGGACATGCTAAATCTCAAGGTTGATAGGAAGCTCCCTCCGGCACCTGCAGAAAATCTGGTTCTCTGGGAAATTAAATATCCAAGTTTAAGATTTGAAATAGATGAGAGCTCAGTTGAAAAAGCAAAAAGGGAGTTCTTTGAACGCTTCTCCAGAGCATTTTTGAGAGCTGCCCTCTTTGAGGAGTGGTTCAATGCCCTTTAGCTCCTATCCCAAACTCTTTTACGAGAGCCTTATCATAGTACTTCCCGTAATAGCACATAAGTGCCTTCTGACGTTCTATGAAGTGGGTGTAGAGAAGGGGATCATCATCGAGTATATCCACAATTATAGCCTTTCCCCCTGATTCCTTTGGCCTCAAAGCCCTTCCTATGGTTTGTATTGTCATCACGTCACTCTTACCGCCACCTGCAAGTATTATAGCGGAGATCTCGGGAATGTCGACACCTTCCTTTAAAAGCGTTGATGCGAGCACGTGTATGTCTCCCCTCTTGAAACGCTCGAGTATCTCCCACCTGTTGGATGTCTGAGAGCTCAGAAACTCGGCGTTGATACCGTGTTTTTTAAGGTCATTTACAAGATTCTCACCGTGTTCAATTCTCTTAACATCGATCAAAACTCTGTGTCCCTGTCTGGCAAGCCTGACCGCCTCTTTGATTATGGCATTATTCCTGGCCTTGTGGTTCATCACCATTTCTTCATAGAATTCCTTATAGCGCTCGCTGAAGGGCACCTTCTCGGATTCATACCTCAAGACCCTAAACTTCGGCTTGGCCAGAAAGCCCTCTTTTATGAGAGTATCTGCTTTAATTTCATAGATTATGGGACCTACAACCCCCTCAATCTTGATTTCCTCGCCCCTAACGCGCCTCCATGGAGTGGCTGAGAGCCCAAAGCGGTACTTCTGGGTCAAAGCGGTTCCCACCTCAAAGAATTTTTGAGCCGCCGAAGTTCTGTGGCACTCATCAAACATCACGACTCCGTAGGGAATTTCAAGCTTATCAACACCCCTCGAGAGAAGGGTCTGGATCATGGCTACGGTTACCGGTTTTTCCTCCCATTTGTTATCCCCTATGAGCCCGGGCTTAACATTTAAAACCCTCTCAATCTGCTCCGCCCACTGATAGAGAAGTTCCTTTGTATGCACTATTATCAATGCAGAAATTCCGAGTTCATAGATTATCCTCAATCCTACTATCGTCTTCCCGCTTCCAACGGGCAAAGCCAGAACGCCCATACCTTCCTTTAAAGCCTTTTTAACACCCCTCTTCTGGTAAGGTCTAAGCACAATTTTTTCATTCCACTCCGCCTCCAGAGGTATGGAATAGATCCTTCTCTCATCCCTGACCCTGAGCCTCATACCCTTGGATTTCAAAAACTCTCTGATGCGGGGGATAAGTCCGAGAGGAAAAGAGCGCTCGTATGCATCATAAAGGCTTTCCGAGGTTTCCCACCTTCCATAGCTTTTTTTATACGTGAGCAGGTTTTCTATCAAAAAATATGCCTTGGGAGGAGCATTTATTATTATCGCCTTTGCACTCCTGTCAGGGATTCTCACACTAACCGTTATCATGGTCAATCAAAAGAAAGTGTATTTTTCTTTCCTTTAAATCGCTTTTGCTGCAATTGCTGTCGATATGATAATATTCATATGAACTCACCTACAAATGGCCTGGATAGATAGATGGCAAGGTTTTTATTTAATGAAACGTTTTACAACATTGAAAGATTCGATGGAGGTCTGAAAATGGGAGTGGAAAAAGTTCCAAAATACGACATCCCCATAAAAAAGGTTGATTATGTTTTTATTGAGCTCGATAAGATGAAGCCTCACGAGCAACTCGTTCAAAAAGAGCTTGAGGCGTTTGTTGAAAGTGTAACCGGGTCAGGAATCTTCTGGAAGCCTATGCTCTTGGCGAAGGTCCCAGGGGAGGACTTATATTTAATAGTGGATGGACACCACAGATGGGCAGGGCTCCAAAAGCTCGGCGCTAAGAAGGCACCATCCGTGATCTTGGACTATTTCAGTGATGATGTTAAAGTTTACACATGGTATCCCGCTTTCAAGGGGGACCTGAACAAGGTTATTGAGCGCTTGAAGAAGGAAGGGCTTGAAATAATTGAAAGTAACGAGGCTGAAGAAAGAGCCGAGCGCGGAGAGATCGCTTTTGCTCTAGTTGGTAAGGACAAAGCCTATGAAATTCCCGGAGGCATCCCGGAGCAGAAGAAGGTCAGCAAGGTTCTCGATGAGATGAGCGTTGAGGGAGAGATAGAGCTCATCTACTACGGTCTTAAGG
>QMUB01000241.1 GCA_003663695.1 Thermococci archaeon
ATATTATGAGCAACATCATAAACTAACTTCATTCCAAGCTCCTCGGCAGATGTTCCGATTACTTGGGCAAAGGCCTCTCTAACCCAGTGAGTTATCATCTGTCTGTTGGTCCAAGCATAGTTTGCAGCACCCTTCATAGCTGAAAAATACTGCATCGCCAGTTTTGAGGTGGCGTAGGCGCATATAAGCTGTCTATCAGGTAAGGTAAAGTCCAACTTGTTAAGATTCCCCATCATCAGTTTTAGGTAGTCACTCGCTACTTGGCGGCCAAAACCTCTACTCCCAGTGTGGATCATAACCGTTACTTGTCCCTCATGAGTGATGCCAGCTGCCTTTGCGAGTTCTTCATTGTATATTTTATCCACCAATTGGATCTCTAAGAAGTGGTTCCCACTCCCCAGGGTTCCAAGCTGAGGTTTTCCTCTTTCCTTTGCTCTGGAACTGATCATGGAAGGATCGGCGCCCTCCATGCCTCCTCTCTCCTCGGTATGTTCAAGATCTTCTCTCCATCCATATCCATTCTCTATAGCCCATTTTGCTCCCATGGATATAACATCGTCTAACTCAGCTGCTCCAAGCCTAAGCTTCCTAGCCCTGCTTCCAAGACCTGAGGGAACTTTCTGAAACATTGTGTTTATGAGTTCCTTCAGCTTAGGTCTAACGTCTTTTTCACTCAAGTTTGTTCTTAACAATCTTACCCCACAATTAATGTCAAAGCCAACTCCACCTGGGCTTATTACGCCATTATTGGCGTCAAAAGCTGCTACTCCACCAATGGGAAAGCCATAGCCCCAGTGAATGTCTGGCATGGCTAAGGAATACTTGTATATCCCGGAAGCATGGCCACGTTTGCAACCTGATCGATTGCCCCCCGCTCTATTTCACTGATGATCTTTTGGGTTCCAATAATAAGTCCAGGAACGCGCATTCCTCTCTTGTAGTCCTTTGGAAGAAGCCAGTGTACTTCATCGACTTTCTTTAGAAGGCCCATCACCATTTATTCATCCCCATGTAGTGTTAAATGGAAGGTAATTAAAGGTTGACAGAGGAGTACTTTACGTCTAACGATCTTAAAAGGAGAGCGCTTGAGTTTCTGAGAACAAGAAGCCCTCAGGACCTAAAAGAACGCGATCAACACCTTATGATCAATAGGAGAGAGCTTAGGTACATAGTTGACGTTGCAGATATCTTGAACGAGGACGTCGTGCTTGAAATAGGAGCAGGGCTAGGTTTCCTCACAGAAGAGATCCTTTCTAGGGATCCAAAAGCAATTTTCGCCGTTGAGAAGGATCCTGAGCTTGCCTTACTGTTGAAGAGAAGGTTCGGAAGTGAGCCCAGGGTAAAAGTCATCTGCAGGGATATTCTAGAGTTGTTACCGTTTAGAGGGAAATATACGAAGGTAGTGGCAAACCCTCCCTTTTCCATATCATCTAGAATTCTCTTAGGACTTCTTAATAGCGAGTTCAAGATCGCTTCCATAACTTTCCAATACGAATTTGCTGAGAGGCTCATAGCAACGCCTGGGTCGAGCTCTTACGGAAGCCTCACAGTACTTACCTCTCTTAAGTTTGATGCAACATTAGTAAAACGAGTGCATAAGAGCTCATTTATCCCTAGACCTGACGTTGACGCAGCTTTGGTGAAATTAGAGGTAAAAGAACTGGCTTTAGAGCCAGAAGATTGGGATTTGTTAAATAAAATGCTTCCATCATTTTTTGAGAGGAGGAAAAGGAAGCTGAGTAACGCCTTGGAAGATTTCCTCGTGAAGCGTTGCAAGGTTAGACGAACGATTGCCAAACAGTTAGTGAAGAGGCTTATCTCCGAGGATATAAGGGTGTATAAGACTCCTCCTTCAGAATTCGCGAGATTGGCTAAGGAGGTTAGAGATTTCCTCGCAAGGCCCTCATAGCGTTCTTAACCATCTTATAGTGCCTCTTGCAAAGGTGCAATTCCTTGGCATCAGGAGGTTCTACCTTCAAATTTAGACCTTGGAGTACCCTCTTATAGCTTTTGTCAAGGGTTTTCTCAGCTTTTTCATCGCATCCAACAACCATACATTTATTTTCTTCTTCCACTTCCATGCCTCCCACGTAGCGGGCCCGGCGGGACTTGAACCCGCGACCCCCGGCTCCGGAGGCCGGTGCTCTAATCCTCCTGAGCTACGGGCCCAGGAATAAAGGGTTTTTGTCGCATTTAATCATTATGAAAATGGCTCAGGTCGTGAACTCAGTATAACCACACTTGCCGCACGAGTACCTGTTTTCGTGCTTAGCCATGAATGACCCACATCTAGGGCACTTCTTAGCCTTCCTTATGAGCTTGCCATCCTTTATCTCGTAGAGCTTCGATACCAGAACGTTTTTGTGTTTTGTCATAAAAGTCACCCCTCCTTCTGCTCGTGTCTCGCAATTATATGTTTTGGTTCTATCTCCCTTGCTTTCTCTGGAGTGTCGTATAGCATTACCAGTACGCTAACTTCAGTCATCCCATAATCTTGAGAGATCTTCCTGATCACTACCCTGTCTTCGTTTACTCCTAAAAAGTTGACAACCGCTTCTCTTACCTCTTTCCTACTGGGG
>QMUB01000242.1 GCA_003663695.1 Thermococci archaeon
ACTAAAAAAACCGAGAAAGTGGCACAACGTTTGTCAGGCCTTCTCCAGAAACGAGGATGTCAGACTGACATTGTACTTGCTGATGCGTATAACGCTGAAGCCACTTTCCAAGAAATACAAAACTGCCTCTCTGAACAAAGCCAAAGGCTGGTGGGAAATTTTACTGGAGGCACAAAACCCATGGTATTAGCGCTATTGCGAGCGGCACGTGACTGGCCTTCAGGCAGTCAGCTTTGTTATTTTCGAACGGAACGTTCCCAAGGGGTTTTGTACCTTTATGATCCGGAGACGTTTTCTCTCCTTGGAGAACCATATCGAGTGCATTCTCATATAACCCTCGATGACTATCTCACGGCCTATTTAGGAGAATATCGTGTCGAAGGACCAAGCAAAAGTAGAGGTGGATCTTTTGAAAAGGCGGTCGCTGAAGCTATAGAACCTTATGTAGATGAGCTAAGAGTAGGTGTTAAAAAAAGTGGAGCACTGGATATCGATCTGGTTTTCCGCTGTGGAAATCAAATTGGTATTGCAGAGGTAAAAACAGGAGGAAAAGCTAGAAAGAAGGAAGGTATTGATCAGTTAAACACAGCTGGAGCACGTGATTTTTTAGGAATATATGTTAAGAAATTTCTTATCGTAGATGCATCGTGGGAGGAGTTGACCAATTTACGTGAACTTGCTGAAGCCTATGACATTGCAGTTGTTGAGCTCATAAGCTTTGGGAAAACGGGCACGATCAGTGAATCTGACAGGGAAAAGCTTGTCAGTGCTCTGCGTTTAAGGCTATTGTGCGGAGGCTAATCCATGCTTCTGCTGAACTTTTCTCACCCACTAACCGATGAGCAATTAGCTGAGATTGAGACCCTAACTGGCAGTAAAATTCGGGAAGTCCGCCAAATTCCTACTAAATTCGATCACAACCGCTCCTTTGAACCCCAGGTAGAAGAGTTAATTCGATCTTGCGAGCTGACCCCGGAGGAGTGGCAGACTCTTCCCATTCTCATTGTCCCTCCATCCTTGAACTTTGCTGCACTCACGCTTATTGCAGCTCTCCATGGCATCATGGGGTATTTCCCTCCTATTGTTCGGATCAAGCCAGTGGAAGGCAGCGTCCCGCCCAGATTTGAAGTAGCCGAAGTCATCAATCTCCAAGAGGTAAGGGAAAGATTCAGAGAGAGGAGGTTAAGCTAATCCTTTAACCAAGAGAGAGGAAAAGATGATCAAAGACCAAAAGCTGTGGGACCAATTTGAGAGGGAGTTGCTCAAGAAAGAGGAACTCTCACTGGAGCAGAAGTATAGGATTCTGAATTCTATGCTCAGGGAGGCACTGAACCTTGGTATTCTGCCACTTGAGGATCCTCTGGAAGGTATAGAGGTAGATATAAAGATTGCGAGGATTGTAAATGCTTTATGAGGACTTACTGAAAAGAATAGCCGAGGCATTAGATAGAGAAAAGATAGACTACCTGGTGATTGGCGGACAGGCTGTCCTGGTTCATGGTGAGCCGAGGCTGACAAGGGACATTGATATTACCCTGACCCTTACCCCGGAAGATTTGCAAAAACTCCTGAAAATTGCCGGAGAGGTCGGCCTTGAGGTTCTGGTGAATGATCCGGAAGAATTTACAGGGAAGACATGGGTTTTGCCTGTTCAGAGCCCTGAGTTGGGTGTTCGTGTCGATTTTGTGTTTTCTTCCTCGGATTTCGAAAGACAGGCCATGCAAAGGGCCTTGCCGATAGGTGTTGCGGGTTATCCCGTCAGGTTCGCCTCGGCTGAGGATTTGATCATTCACAAGATCATAGCTGGAAGAGCAAGGGATATTGAGGATGTCAGAGGGGTTCTTTCCAAAAAGCGCCGCGGCCTTGATGTAGATTACATACGAAGGTGGTTAAAGGAGTTTGATGATGTTCTGAATGCCAATTTTTCTGGGCAATTTGAAGCTCTTCTTGAGGAAGAGGGGGGGCTGTAATGAAGAGAGACGAGGCGAAGGGGAGGATTTTGAAGACCTTGGAGTCTCTCTTTTGGGAATATGACGTCAAAGACCTAGATCTCTCGAAAGACCGGGAGTTGATTATCAAAAGAGTGCTATCCCACGGCAGTGTGGAAGATCTCAAATGGCTTAGAAGGGTCGTAGGGGATGAAGAGATAAAGAGGTTTCTATTAAAGACCAAAGGGAGAGGTATAGACAGAAGGCGTTTGAGGTTCTATCAGGTTGTCTTCCGCTTACCTGCAGATGAGGTGGATAGTTGGCTGAAGGACCCTGCTAGGAAAATCTGGGATAATAGATGCAGAGGGAAAGAGGACTCCTAGGATGCTCTGGAGATTGGATTGGAGGAGAATCAAGTCTGAAATAAAGGAATGGGTCAGGGAAGTGGTGAGGTGAAGGGGAGATTTCAAAGGGGAAAAGCGTGGGAATGGGCGAAGCAAAAGATAGGCTCTCTGTGGATAAGACTCTTCCTGGCAGGTGGCAGAGGCTTTTGTGGTCTGCCAGGCTGGAGGATATCGATCTCGAACGGGATAAGGTTTACGTGATCCATCAGGTTCTTGCCTGGGGGGAACCGGAGGATCTTTCT
>QMUB01000028.1 GCA_003663695.1 Thermococci archaeon
AAGAACCCTTTTCAAGGGTTGTTTTGATGAGAACCCCTCAAACCTCCCCGTCATTGGCGAGGGGTTAATTCATTGGAACCCTCGCAAAGGGGAGGAGGTCAGTGGCGAAGGCTGAAACCACCCGCTAAATAATGGTTTCAGCTTTCATACTTCTCCCTCCTTATTTCTGAAGTACTACCAGAAACTTAAACCTAACGCCCACAGTTTATCCTACAGTATGGTCTCTTTTTAAGATAAGCTTTTAAGGGATAGCATACAAATTTTAAAGTGATTGTTTAAAATCCAAATTATTGGTGATTTAGGTGAGAATAGTAGTTGCTATAACGGGTGCCAGCGGAAGCATATATGGAGTGGAACTCATCAGGGTACTTAGGGAGCTTGGACATGATGTTATAGTCCTGGCATCGAAAACAGGGATAGAAGTTGCCGGGTATGAGTTAGGGCATGAACTTGAGTATGATTATGGGGAAGATGACCTGTTTGCTCCTGTTGCTTCAGGTTCTTACCTTTTCGATGCCATGGTTATTGCACCGTGCTCTATGAAGACACTGGCAGCGATAGCCAACGGCTTCTCTGATAATTTGATAGTTAGAGCTGCCGATGTTGCATTAAAAGAGCGCAAAAAATTGATATTGGTGATAAGGGAGACGCCCCTCAGCTTGGTTCATATCGAAAACATGTTGAAGGTTACCCAAGCAGGCGGGATAATTATGCCAGCATCTCCAGGATTTTACCACAAACCTAAAAATTTAGACGATATGGTAAAATTTATAATAGGTAAAATTTTAGATAGTTTAAGAATTGATCATAATTTGTTCAAAAGATGGGGTGGGGCTCATGCTGAAACTCGACGACCTTGATAGGGAGATAATCAAGCTCCTTAAGGAAGATGCAAGGCTTACTATTTCTGAGATAAGCTCCAAACTGGGCAAGCCGGAATCTACGATCCACTTTAGGATAAAAAAACTTCAGGAGAGGGGTGTAATTGAAAAATATACCATAATCCTTGGTGATGAGGTTAAACCCAAGTATACGGCTTTTCTGGTTTTAAGGGTGGAAAAGCCGGTAATTGAGGACTTCTTGGAGCGCTATCTTGAATACATAACAAAAACCCTCTCAATGCTCCCAAATGTCCTCGCGGTTGTTAAAAGTAAGGAAGATTACATAGTTGCCCTTGTTGGTGAGGAGACCCAGGAAAAGCTGGAGAGTTTTATAGAGGATAATATAAAGACAATACCAACCCTCAAGGAAGTTCTAATTCTCCCGGTTAGGGAATTCAAGAAAGGAAAGGATTTGATAGGATTTTTAGCGGAGATTTAGATGGAGATTGAGATAAAGTTTAGGGTTGAACTTGAAGAGATAATGGAAAAAATCGAAGCATTAGGGGCCGGATTTGTTGGTGAGGAGGTTCAGGAAGACCTCTATTTCTCCCTACCTCCAAAACATCTCCTCCGCATAAGAAGGATTGCCAATCTGGGGCAGAGCATTCTCGGATATAAATACATCCAAGACGAGAGAAACGAGGAGTTTGATGAGATTGAAGTTGAGGTTAGCGATTTTGAAAAGATGAAGGAGATTTTAAAGCGTTTGGGTTTTAGGGAGGATGTGTGGGTTAAAAAGCACAGACTCGTGTATAAGCTCGATGATGTAACATTCGAGCTCAATCGCGTGGAAGGGCTTGGTGACTTCCTTGACATTGAGGTTATGAGCGAGGATGTTGAGTATGCAAAAAAGAGGATATGGGAGATTGCAGGACTCCTCGGGTTGAACGAGGAGGATGTGGAGCCAAGACTTTATCAGGAGCTCCTGGAGGAAACTACCTCGCAGTCGCGACAATCTTGATTATATCATTAAACTCAAGTTCGTGATCCTCTCCAACCCTTCTTCCTGTCCTCGCGTTCACAGCATAGAGGAACGTTTTCCCGAGATCAGTGTGCACCCTAAATGCCAGATCTCTGGGTGTTGAACCCTTCCTCATGAGGTAAACATGGGGGAGAACGTTTCCGAACTGATCCGTGAGTTTATGCTCGTCTTCCACAGGATACACGGGTATGAGCTTCAAGAGATCAAATGTTGCACGGTTTATAACCTCCTGGACTCCCGTGGAGCCGAATCTATCCAAAACCTTCTCTTTTATAAGCTCAAGCCCTCTCCTCTGCTTCTCATTTAGGTTCTTCACAATTTTAAAGTCGGAATCTCCGGGAGTATAATCTATAAAGCCAGCTTTGGAAGCTTTTCTAAGCGTCAGCTCGGCAGCAGCTGAGGTTGGTATAACGATATACCCCCTCTTCTTTCCCTCTTCCACAAGGCGGGTTATCTGCTCGTCACTTGCGGCATCGGCTTTATTTGCAGCTATGATGAGAGGTTTGTTTATCTTCCTGAGCTCGCTTACAAAACTCATTATATCTTCTTTGCTCCACTTTGTGGGGTCGTCGCTCAATCCGAGCCTGTGAATCGCTTCAAAGGCATCCGGTTCACTCACGCCAATACCCGTTAGCTGATCGGCTATGGCCTGGGCAAGCTTTAAGTGCTGGAGTTTCACCCTCTTCGAGAATTTGTCCCAGTTTTTGTGGAGTATTCCATAGATCCAGTAGTCTATCTCCTTTTCGAGGAATTCCATGTCATTTACTGGATCGTAGTGATCAGTGGGTCTTCCCTCTTCATCGGTTCGCCCTGTTGCATCGATAATGTGAATCAAAGCCGATGCCATCCTTAAATCGTCGAGGAACTTGTTTCCGAGTCCGCGCCCTTCATGAGCTCCCGGAACCAGTCCGGCGACATCTATCATCTTAATGGGGATTAAAGCCATTCCATTTCTGTATTCATAATTTTGGGGATTCGGCGTGCATCCAATTTCCCTGCACGGGTGCTCTGCTATTGCATAGCTCACCCCAACATTAGCGTCAATAGTTGTGAAGGGATAATTTGCTATCTGAGCCTCGGCGAGGGTTGCGGCTGCAAAGAACGTGGACTTTCCTACATTTGGCTTCCCAACGACACCAATCTCCATATCATCACCCCAATTATCCTCTCCCTTCGGGTATAAAAGATTACTTGATGCCACCGATATTGTTAGAATAAGAGGAAACCCATGATAAAGTCCGTAAAATAGATGTCAGCATATCACAATTATCCTGCCAGTACATTCTCTCTCAAAAGCCTCGCCCTTCAGGGAAGGTATGCAGTAATTTTAATTGTGAGGGTTCCAACGAGAAACCCCTACCCTTGGGTAGGGGCCGGTTCATCAAAATTGTTATATAGGGAAGGAGGCTATTGGATATGGAACCCAGCAGTTCGTGGAGGCGATTTCATGGAGCTCCCCCTAACCGACCCCTTTATTTCCCTGGCTATAATCCTTTTCATTTCAAAAGCATTTGGATATCTCTTCACGAGAATAAAGCAGCCGTCTGCAATGGGTGAAATCATTGGCGGAATAATAATAGGAACATCCTTCCTTCATCTGATTGATATAGGAGAGAGCCTCCAGTTCCTGAGTGAGCTCGGTGTTGTGATGCTTCTCTTTCTCGCAGGTCTTGAAACGGATATAGATGAGTTTAAACGGGTTGGTGTTCCGGCTTTTCTTATAGCCATTGGGGGTGTTCTCGTTCCGTTCGTCCTCGGCTACTTTGCAACGCTCCCCTTTACCCACAGCCCGATGACCTCCCTCTTTCTGGGAGGCGTTCTAACAGCGACGAGCGTTAGCCTAACAGCAAGCGTTTTGATGGAGATGAAGAAGCTTCGGACTAAAGAAGGAGCGAGCATATTAGCCGCTGCAGTTGTGGATGATGTCCTGGGTATAATAGTTTTAACGGTTCTTGTCGCGCTGAGCAGGACGGGGAGCATAAACCTGGAGGAGATCTTAAAGCTGCTTGTGGAAGTTACCACCTTCTTTGTGCTCGTCATCATAGTTGGTGTGCCCGTGGTGAAGTGGATCATAAGGGTCTCCTCAAAAATTGATCTCCCGGAGACAACCACGGCATTTGCACTGGCGATTGTTATGAGCTTGGCTTTTATAGCGGAGGAGTTTAGAGTGGCGGGAATAACGGGCGCTTACCTCGCGGGGCTCCTTATAGGGCAGACCGACGAAGCCAAGAGAATAAGCGATAAAATGACTACCATAGCATATGCCCTTCCCGTTCCCGTCTTCCTGGTCGGCATTGGAATACACACAAACATAGATGTTTTCTACAAGTATGGCTTTTCCACACTGGCTCTCATAGGAGTATATGCCACCATAGCAGTCTTTGGAAAGATAGTGGGCTGTGGAGCTGGGGCTCTCCTCTCAAAGTTTAAGCCGGAAGAAGCACTTAGAGTGGGCATTGGAATGATACCCAGAATGGAGGTCGCTCTCATTATGCTCACAATCGCAAAGGGAGAAGGGATTTTCAATGATATATTCTTTGCAATAGGCGTTTCAATGACGATTATAACAACGTTGATAACTCCTCCTCTATTGGTCTGGGCATTTAGAAGGAAATAAGATAAAAGATTGAAGGTTAAAAGATTAAAAATCGTCCCTTTTCCATTATCCTCTCTCCATCCACCTCCACGGTGGGGTTCATGATGAGGCAGTCGAAGTGATTCAGAGCAGGGGCATCATTATCGTAGTTTGCTCCTATCGCTATGTGAACGGTATTTCTCAGCTTCTCATCCTCAAGGAGCTTTCCACTCATAATCGCCTTGGGATTGAGCCCAATGCCGAGTTCACCTAAATTCCACGAGTTTCTTGCAAACTCTTCTTTGCCCATCTCCAGTGCCCTCTTTTCTGCATCCCTAATTGCATTTTCAAGTTTTTCTGCATCTTTTCCTCCCTTTATCCTTCTAACAAAGCCTTCCTCTACCTCCACCCGCACAGGCTTCTCCGGGAGTATACTCTTCCCTCCAAGCCCCAGTGTCCCATCAAAAACAATTATCCCTTCGCTTTTTCTTAATGTGGGTGATATAAAAACCTCTCCAGCTGGAATGTTTCCCCCTCTCCCCGGCTTTCTAAAATCTCCATCATCCTTTAGGGCTTTTCTGCCTTTTATATTTATCCACAGGTCTGTGCCCTTTTCACTCGTTATGTGCACCTCTTCCCCCCTGTCCAGAATTTGAGCAAGTACGCTCGCCTCCACTCTCAAACGGGCGTAATCTATTGGAACCGCTCTTAGATACATGTAGACATCTATTCCCGGGCTCCAAAAGGCTCTAATCCTTTTATCTCCCCACAGGAGCTTTTCAAAAAGATGGGAATATTTTTTGTTATCCCTCCCAATGTATCCTATGTTGAGCCCGTAGGGATCCTTTCCAAACTTCTTCTCGCTTATCGAGATAACAACATCCGGCTCGCTATTTAGAGCTCCCAGGACGCTCCGTTCTGCATAATCAAGTGTTTCCTTTACCTCCTGGATCATCACGGTCGGTTTTGCTCTTAACTCCTTCGCGGCATGAAAGAGGCTTAGGGAGATTCCCAATACTTCCCCCGGATTCGTGATGATGAGGACTTCCTCTCCCTCTTGAAGGTCGAGAACCTCTTTCATAACAGTTCTAGAAACCTCTATTAGCTGCATTCCACCACCACCCTTTAATTTCCTCCAAACTTAATAACGCTTATGGAAAAGGATACTGGGAGGATAAGTGCAGTGTGCTTGATAATAGTGTTTTATTCTATTAAAGGGCATATCAAAAACATCCTCCTCTTAACAGTGTATGGAAAAGCATAATTACCAGAACATCAAAGTTTATTTGGTGATTCCATGAAAATATACACCCTGGTTGAGGACTACTCGGGCTATGAGAGCCCCTTTCTGGGTCAGCATGGAATTAGCTTTCTCATAGAGTACAAGGGGAAAAAGCTTCTCTTCGATACAGGGCAGAATGAAAAGCCAATTCTTTACAATATGAAACTTCTTGGGCTTGAACCGGGCGAAATTGACTACATATTCCTCTCGCACTGTCACTATGATCATACAGGGGGACTTTTGGGGCTTCTAAAAGCAATTAAAAAGCCCATTCCCATCATCGCCCATCCTTCAATCTTCAGGAAGCACTTTGTAGTGAAGCCCTATCTCCGACATGTGGGAGTTCCCTTTGAAAAGAAAGAGATTGAAGCCACTGGAGAACTCTTCCTAATCGCAACACCTTTCCAGATTGTTGAGGGGCTTTACTCAACGGGCGAAATTTGGGAGCATGAGGACTTTGAAAGAACCTCTCTTGAGGTATACACATTGCGGGAGGGAAAAATTGTAAAGGATGAGCTTTTGGATGATATGAGCATTGCGGTAAAAACTTCCAGAGGACTCGTAATTGTGAGCGGATGCTCCCACGCTGGCATAGTGAGTATAATCAAAAGAGCTGTTGAGATTACAGGAGAAAACAGGATTAGAGCAGTGATCGGGGGCTTCCATCTCATAGATGCAAGTGAAGAGCGTATAGACCTAACCCTTGAGGAGTTCAAGAGGCTTGGGGTGGAGGAAGTTTATACCGGGCACTGCACGGGTTTGAAGGCTGAAGCTGCCTTCCTTGAATCTTATGGAGATGCATTCCACAAACTCCACGCTGGGATGGTCATGGAATTTGAGGATTAGGTGTTAGATATGGAAGCGCCAAGGATTACAGTTTTTGCATATTCCGAAGGGAAGTTCGAGGAAAGAAGGATAAAAGCACTGAAAGAAGCTCTTGAGTTTAAGAGCTACAGCGTTGTCTGGATCAATATTGACGGTATTGCGTATCTGGACGAACTTAAGGAGCTTTTTGATTTTCACGACTCTTCAATTAAAGCCATTTTAAGATCAAAGAGCAGGGCAAGAATGAGCCTCCTTGAGGATTATCTCTTTCTGCTCCTCCACCAGCTCTATGAAATAAAAGGGGGCTTAAAGAAAGAGAGAATTGCAATATTTCTTAAGGGCAACTTCGTGATAACCCTCCAGGAACGCCCGGGAGATGTTTTCAATTCAATAAGGGAGGCAATAAGAAAGGGTGAGGGTCTCTTCAGGGAAAAAGGAGCAAGTTATTTAGTTTTTGCACTCTTGGATGCCATAATTGAGAATTACGTTCCAATTCTCGAAAAAATAAGCAGCCAAATGGAAGAAGTTGAGAGCAGAATCCTCAAAAATGGGGATAAAGAAATCCTGCACAGAATTCACGGGATAAGGAGGAGGATTCTCTTCATAAGACGTACTATATTCCCTCTACTCGAAGTTTTCAGGAAGCTGCAGCTAGAAGGGGGCAGGTTCTTTGATGAGGACACGAGGGGATATCTGGAGGAGCTCCACAGTCACGTAATGGAGGTCCTGGACATTATCGAGAGCCAGAGGGATATGGCAAATGGACTCGTCGAAATTTACTACTCAACGCTCTCCATGAGAATAAACGACATAATGAGAATTTTGACAGTTGTTTCGACGATATTCATACCCCTGACCTTTATAACGGGAGTTTATGGAATGAACTTCCGCCACATGCCCGAACTTGGATGGCGTTATGGGTATCCCGCCGCTCTCTTTGTAATGCTCATGATAGCCTTTGGCATGCTTTACTACTTTAAAAGAAAGGGGTGGATATAGTCCAAGAGCAAGTTTAACCTATAGTTCAAGAGCAAGTTTGACGGCTCTCTCGGCTATTACATCCATGGGATCCACTAGGGGAACTCCAAAGTCCCCCTTCCTCAAAACCACGCTCACTTCAGTGCATCCCGCTATTATACCCTCGCTCCTCTTTTCAAGCTTTTTTGCAATGCGGAGTATTATTTCCCTCCCCCATTCAAGATTTCCCGCCTTGACGCCTTCGTATATTGCCCTCATAACCTTTCTCTGGTCTTCCTTGTCGGGCAGTGCTATCTCTATTCCTCTGCTCAGAAGCGCTCTGTGATAAACCATCCCCTTTATGGTACCGTCTGTGGCTAGAAGTCCAACTTTTTTTAATCCAAGACTTTCAAGCTTTCCAGCAGTTTCTTCAATCATGCTTACGAGGGGAATATCTATTTCCCTTTGAATGTCCTGAACAAAAAAGTGCGCCGTGTTGCAGGGCATTATTATGAAGTCGGCTCCCCATGCCTCAAGCTTCTTTGCACCCTCAATTAGATAGGGAAGAGGATTGGCCCCTTTCCCAAGGAGGAATGCCGTTCTATCCGGTATCTTCGGATTATTGTAAATTATAATCTTCGGATGGTCCTGATCCCTTTCGGCAGGTGTTTTGAGGACTATCCTTCTAAAGAGCTCCACGGTTGCAAGGGGTCCCATTCCTCCGAGGATTCCTATGACCTTCTCCATACCAATCACTTTGCGTATTTTATTCTCCCTTCCTTCCACTCAATATAGCGGGCCATAATGAAGAGCAGGTCGCTGAGCCGGTTGAGGTATTTTAGTGCGTTTGTTCCTGTTCCGTATTCAAGGACGAGTTTTGTAATTTTACGCTCCGCTCTCCTCGCCACAGCCCTGCACACATCAAGCTTTGCACTTCCGACCGTGGAGCCGGGGATAACGAATCCTTCGAGCTTAACTTCCTTTTCAAATTCGGTTATCAAACTTTCCAGCCACTTTATCTCTTCTTCTCCAACTTTCTTATATTTTCCTTTACTTGCTATCTCTGCCATAAGGGAATACAAATCAACCTGCACCTTTTCGAGTATTCCCTGCAGGTCTTCATCTACATAGTGCTTTGCTTCTCCCAAAAAAGAGCCGAGCTCGTCTATTGTGCCGTTGGTTTCTACTATAGGCGAGAATTTTGCAATGCGCTCTCCAGTAAAAATTCCTGTGAGTCCCTTATCCCCAGTTTTCGTTGTTATGCCCATGCAATCACCGCTTTATCTTTGGGATTCTACCCTAATTAAATTTGTTCTTTTGGGTGATACATGGTTCAATGGGGAAAATTTAATAACATGGATGCACATTACATATTTCGGTGATACCATGAAGAAATGGAGCCTCTTTTTAATCGTGGTTTTATTACTAAGTCT
>QMUB01000243.1 GCA_003663695.1 Thermococci archaeon
CCCCGGCAGGACGATGAGGTATCGTAGCTCCTACTCCATAGAAAACAACCAGAACTTCTCATATCCATACCGTATTAAGATTTTTGGAGACTGGATCGATATCCTGCGGCAGGCAGCAAAGGAGAGCGAAGAGGCTGCGATAAAAGTTGCTTCATACGATCAGATGCTGAGCAACTCTCTAAAGAACTATCAGGGTATGCTTGAGGGATTTAAAAAGGGGCATCTCCTGAAGAAAAAGAGGGCCGAAGAGCGTGCATTTATCGAATGGGTTAACAGTGATAAGAAGCTAAAGGCGAAGTATGGTGATGTTCTCCCCGAGATTGCAAAGCTTTACGAAGAGTACAAAACATTCAGGGAGAAATCCTCTATTCTTGCATTTATGAGGTTTGGTTGTGTACCTCTTCAGGCGGCAAGCATCATCTACAGGTGGAGTGAGGAGAAGGTAAAGAAGGACATCGATAGGGAGCCTGGATACCAGGAAAGGGATGTGCCTGACCTGAAGAGAAGATTGAAGGTTATGCAGAGGAGTTTTTATGAACCTGCCGACCGCAGGGTGCTCAAGTATTTTATCATGCTTGCATTGAAGCTTCCAGAAAATCAGAGGATAAGGGCAATAGACGAGATAGTTGCAGGTAAGACGAAAGAGGAGTATGAGTCAGCGGTAGATGCTTTTCTGAATAACCTCTATAGCAACACAAAGCTGAAGAGCGTCGATGAAAGGCTCAGGATGTTTGAGCTTTCAAAGAAGGAACTGCTTAAAGAGAATGACTCTTTTATAGAGTTTGCAGCAAAGCTAACCGATGAGTTCAAGGAGATGGAGACAAAGGCAAAAGCCTTTAATGGAGCTGTAACGAAGCTTCGCCCGAGACTTATTGAAGCTTATATGAAGTGGAAGGGTGGAGACCTTTATCCGGATGCGAATAGTACCATGCGTCTCACATATGGGACTGTAAAGGGATATTCACCAAGGGATGCAGTTAGTTACTACTATATCACATCCCTGACTGGTGTCATTGAAAAGAACACCGGGGAAGCTCCATTTAATTGTCCGAAGAGACTGCTTGAGCTTTATGAAAAGAAAGAATTTGGTAGGTATATTGACCCTGTTATTAACGATGTCCCGGTTGACTTTCTATCTACGTGTGATATTACAGGGGGCAATTCGGGTAGCCCAATCCTGAATGGCAGGGGCGAGGTCATCGGAGCTGCATTTGATGGAAACTATGAGAGTATTTCTGCCGATTACCTGTTCAATGAGAAGCTGACGAGAGCGATAAGTGTGGATGCTCGTTACATACTTTTTATCCTTGATAAGTTCAGTGGAGCGCAGAATCTGCTCGATGAGATGGAGATAAGATAGAAAGTAGCCAGGGATGGGCAAGTTATTTGCTCTATTAAGCGCCTTTATCTGGGCTGTTGCTGTCATACTCTTTAAGAAATCGGGGGAGAAGGTTCCGCCCTTCTCCCTCAATCTCTTCAGGGTAGTGATATCGGCTATTTTGCTTGTTATCACGCTTGCAGTGATGGACGAACCGCTCTGGGGGAGGGCGCCACTTAGGGACTATATAATCCTTTTCCTGAGTGGAATAATAGCGATAGCTATTTCTGACACACTTTTCCATAGAAGTCTCAATATAGTGGGCGCTGGAATAAGCGCTATTGTGGATTGCCTGTATTCCCCCATGGTTGTTATTCTTGCATTTCTCTTTATTGGTGAGCGTTTCAGTTTCCTTCAGATATTCGGTATGGTATTTGTACTATCGGGGATTATAGTTGCTGGGAGTCATGAACCTCCAGAGGGGGTGGATCCCAGGCGTCTAACCATCGGGATTCTTATTGGAGTGCTTGCTATGATAACTCTTGCAGTGGGGATTGTTATAGCGAAGCCTGTACTCGATAGGTCTCCTGTGCTCTGGGCAACAACGGTTCGCCAGATAGGTTGCCTGGTTGTTATGATACCCTCGGCTCTTCTTTCACCTCGAAGGTGGGAAATCCTTCGTACCTTCAAACCTTCCAGGGCTTGGAAGTTCTCTCTACCAGGTTCAATACTCGGTTCATACCTTGCGCTTATCTTCTGGATAACGGGTATGAAGTATACCCTTGCAGGTACTGCAGCGATACTTAATCAATCAAGCACAATCTTTATCCTGATATTTGCCACTCTTTTTCTCCACGAGCGTTTTACTACGAAGAAACTCCTGGCTTCTGCGCTCTCATTCTCAGGGATTATAATGGTGACACTTGGGTAGCGGTATTCGAGATTTTAGTGGAACAATCTGAGCGGATTTGTTTATAAGATTATATCCTTTTTATCAGGGCTGCAAAGGGCATGTGTTATATCTGTAGTTTAGCCTGTATTGTGGAATAATCTGGTATTAGTTTTAAATATTCTCAGGCTCTTGAAAATTATAAGAGGATTTTGTTAATTAGTGGTATCCTTTCGTGAGGGTACTGTCACTGTTTAGGATAAAAGTTGTTTTGGATACTCTTATTGAGGGTGATGTAGATATCTGGCTTTGGTAATCAGGAAGGGGTAGAGAAAATGGCAGTTGATGTAAAAAAGATC
>QMUB01000244.1 GCA_003663695.1 Thermococci archaeon
AAATATTCTTATTTTAGGAGCTGGAGGAGCGGCTAAATCAATAAGTGTATATTTGGCAAAAGAAAAAGCAGAAAGGATAGATTTTTATGATATTATCTTTAGCAAAGCTGTTAAATTGGCAAAAAGATTAAAAAAGTTTTTTCTTGAGTTAAAAATAAATGTTTTTAAAGATAAAGAGAAGATAGATTTAAAAAATTATCAGATTCTTATTAATGCTACGGGTGTGGGATTAAGAAAAGAAGACCCTTCCCCTCTTACACTGGAGAAAGCACCCTCTGATTTAGTCGTATACGACCTTATTTACAATCCTCCTCTTCCTTCTCTTTTAAAAGAGGCAAAAAAAAGGAGATTATTTACTATTAATGGACTCTGGATGTTGATTTATCAGGCACTTGAGGCAGAAAAAATTTGGTTTGGGAAAGATTTTTATTCCGAGGCTGATGTCTTGTATAAAAAATTAATAAAAGAATTAAAAAATGCTGGCTAAAATTTTTTCCTTTATTTTTGGAGCCTGCATAGGAAGTTTTTTGAATGTATGTATTTACAGAATTCCCCGAAATTTATCTATTATAAAACCTGCTTCTTTCTGCCCACACTGCAAAAAACCTATAAAATGGTATGACAATATTCCCATTTTAAGTTTTATTTTTCTTGCTGGACACTGCCGGTATTGTCAGAAAAGAATTTCTTTTCGTTATCCTATAGTGGAACTTATCACTGCTTTTTTGGTATTATTTCTTTACTCTCGCTATGGATTAGGATTGATATTTTTTAAATTTCTTTTTTTATTCTCTCTACTTGTTATTGTCTCTTTTATTGATATAGAGTTTCATGCTTTACCAGTTTATCTTTGCTTTTTAGGAATTCTTGTAGGTTTGGTATTTGCTTTAGTTGATACTTTAATTGTTTTAAGAGAAAAACTCTTTTTTGATCAAAACCTTCCTTTGTTTATTTCTTTTAAAGGACTAATTTTTGGCTTGGGTTTTACTTATCTTTTTAAGCTTTTTGGAGATATCTTTTTAGAATTTTATCTTAATTTGCGAGGTAAAGAGTCTATTGAAGGAGAAAAGGAATCTTTGGGTTTGGGAGATGTTGATTTTATGGGGATGATAGGAACATTTTTAGGAGTCAAATGTGTGGTTTTAACATTTTTTATTGCCCCTTTTATTGCTCTTTTTTATGCTTTTTTTGCTTTAATATTGAAAAAATCACATATAATTCCTTACCTTCCTTATCTTTCTTTAGCGACATTTATCTCTTTTTTATGGGGAGATAAAATTCTGAGTTTGGTAATTTTAAAATGAGAATTTTAACTGCTGGAGAATCACACGGAAAAGCACTCGTTGCGATTTTGGAAGGTTTTCCTAAGGGAGTAAAGATTGATATTGATTTTATTAATCAAGAGTTAAGAAGAAGGCAGGTGGGTTTTGGAAGAGGAAAACGTATGCAGATTGAAAAAGACGAAGTAGAGATAATTTCTGGAGTAAGAAATAGAATAACTCTGGGAAGTCCTATTTGTATTCTTGTAAAAAATAAAGATCAAAAGATATATCCTGAAAAAGAAGATGATTTAAAACCTGTTCTTGTTCCTCGTCCAGGACATGCAGATTTGGCAGGATGCTTAAAGTTTGAGGAGAAAGATATCCAGAATATTTTAGAAAGAGCTTCTGCAAGAGAGACAGTGGCACGAGTGTGTATAGGAAGTATTTGTAAACAATTTCTTAAAGAATTTGATATAAAAATAGCCAGTTTCACAGTGAGTGTTGGAAAAATTACTTCTTTAAAAAAACCTAAAAGGATAGAGGAGGTTATACAAAAAACCAAAAAATCTTTGCTTAACTGTATAGATAAAGAAAAAGAGAAATTGATGATTGAAGAGATAGAAAAAGCCAAGAAAGAAAAAGATACCTTAGGAGGAATAATTGAAATTTGGGCTGAAGGAGTTCCTCCAGGATTGGGCAGTTTCATGCATTTTGATAAAAGATTAGATGCAAAGATTGCTTATTATCTGATGAGTATTCCTGCAGTTAAAGCAGTAGAGATTGGTTTGGGATTTGAATGTGCTAAAAAAAGAGGCTCCTGTGTTCATGATGCGATTTTTTATTCTAAAAAGAGAGGTTTTTATCGTAAAACCAACAATTGTGGAGGAATTGAAGGGGGAATTTCTAATGGTGAGAACATTGTGGTAAGAGTAGGGGCAAAGCCCATTCCCACACTGGGAGTTCCTTTAGATTCTGTAGACCTTGCTACTAACAGAAAGAAGAAAGCCTCTGTTATACGTTCTGATACATGTATAGTAGTTGCTTTAAGAGTAATTGTAGAGAATATGCTGGCTATTGTATTGACAGAAAATTTCCTGGAGAAATTTGGCAGTGATTCACTTCAAGAGATAAAAAGGAATTATACCTCTTACCTTAAAAGTATTTCATAAAAGGCCACTTTTCTTAAAGTTCCTATATTTTTTACCGCTATATATGGTGTGTAGACAACAGTCATACCATATATAGCGCATTGCCCTTTAGATATGGGAAAAATATTCTTGACAGCATTCAATAAACATAA
>QMUB01000245.1 GCA_003663695.1 Thermococci archaeon
TTCCAGCATATCCGTTATCGAAGATGAGGGATACCATTAGAGAACAGGGTGTTCTTAGGGTTTCAAGAAACACTTTAATTGAGCTGGCAATAAAGAAGGCTGCTCAGGAAGGTGTTGAGGGGATAGAAGAGCTTGCAAAGTACATTCAGGGTGGGGCTGCAATTTTGGCTACAAGCATGAACCCGTTCAAGCTCTATAAATTCCTTCAGGAGAGCAAGAAACCGGCTCCAGCCAAACCCGGTGCGGTGGTAAACAAGGACGTCATCATACCTGCAGGACCGACATCATTGGCTCCAGGCCCAGTTGTTGGTGAGATGCAGGCTATGGGCATACCAGCGAGGATTGATAAGGGTAAGGTTAGCATTCAAAAGGACACCGTTGTTTTGAAAGCTGGAGAGACAATCACTCCCCAACTTGCCAACATATTGAACAAGCTTGGGATAGAGCCCCTTGAAGTGGGTCTCGAACTGCTGGCTGCTTATGAGGAGGGATTGGTCTACAAACCCGATGTGCTGGCAGTGGATGAGGAGCAATATATCCAAATGCTTCAACAAGCCTATATGCATGCATTCAACTTGGCAGTTAACGTAGCTTACCCAACAAAGCAGACGATAGAGGCACTTATTCAGAAGGCATTTATGGGCGCAAAGAACGTTGCGGTGGAGGCAAACTATCTCACGAAGGACACAGCTGGCGACATACTTGGCAGGGCATTCAGGGTTGCTTTGCTCATAGCTCAAGAATTGCCGGAGGACTTGCTTGACGAGAAGACCAAAGAGCTTTTAAACCAACAGGCACAAATAGCCGTTGCCGCTCAACCTCAACCACAGGAAGAAAAGGTTGAGGAAGCTGAAGAAGAGGAAGAAGAAGAGGAAGCCTCTGAGGAGGAAGCCCTCGCAGGATTGGGGGCGTTGTTTGGTTGATTCCCTTTCAATTTCCCTCGTATCCTAAATAAGTGAAAAATGAAGATGATTGGAGGTGCAAGAAATGGAGTATGTATATGCTGCATTGTTATTACATGCCGCTGGCAAGGAGATAAATGAGGAGAACATCAAAAGCATCTTGAGCGCTGCTGGTGTTGAAGTTGATGATGCTAGGGTTAAAGCTTTAGTTGCAGCCCTTGAGGGCGTCAACATCGAGGAGGCAATCGAAAAGGCCGCTATGCCAGTTGCAGTTGCCGCCGCTCCGGCTGCCGCTCCAGCTGCAGCTGAAGAAGCACCGGCAGAGGAAGAAGAGGAAGAAGAAGAGGAAGAGGAGAAGGAAGAAGAGGCTCTCGCTGGACTTGGAGCCCTCTTCGGTTGAAGTTTTCTTTCCTCTCTCTATTTCAACTTTTCTGAGCATTTAATCGCAAAGCTTATTATGATGTGCCTGTATTTTCTTATGTGAGAGCTATGGATGAGGTTCTACCACCTGATCTTAAAAAGAGGAAAGGAAGGGGAATTGATGAATACCTCTCGGAAAGTTTGGATATTATACTCTCAAATCCAAAGCTCCTCATACCATTTGTACCAGCCCTTCTGGCGATCTTAATTTACAGTATTTATATTCTCATACCCCTTATTAAAGGAGGTTCTCTTTTCCATCCTCGCCTGGACTTCTTCACCTCAAAAAATTTCATAATTCTATCGATAGCCGTTACGTTAATAGTGCTCCTCTTTTCGTTGATTGGCATGATAGGTGTCTCATATTTCATTCTGAAGAAAAGTGCTCCAGAGGAGGCAATTCGCTTCGGGGTCAAAAGACTTCCCTTAGCCTTAATATCCTACACAGTTTTACTCGCGCTTTTAATGATCCCCTATGCTCCGATAGTGGTTGTACGCAATGTTCCCTTTATCATAGTATATACTGTGATCATCTCGATGCTCATAGTATCTCCTCTCTTCATGCTTTCTCCACTCATTGTAGAGAAGAGCTTTCCGATAACAGAATCTTTTAGGGTTTACACTGCCAACTTCAAGAAAGGCGTGATCCTATCTATACTTTACTCTCTGGCTTCATCTGCCGTGAGCTCCCTAATACCCTTCATAGGCTCCTTCCTCAATATCCTTATAGTTATCCCGATGTTTACAGCTGCCTATACTCTGCTGTATGAGGAGTGGAAAATAAGCAAAGAATCCCTTTTCATGATATTTCATGAGGAGGACGTGGTGAAATGAAGGGCTTGCAGCAGATGGAACTCATGCAATGGCGAGTTATCACATAAAATTTTCGCATTTATTCCAACGGTTCGGCAGTGCTTATAGCGACGAATTATGGTATTTATTCTTACAATGGGAACATTAACAAAATCTCCCCAATGAATGCCCATTTTCTCAAATGGGGTGGGTATTGGATGATTGCTACGGGTAGGGGACTCTTCACATGATGGAAAAAACATCACAAAGATTGCTGATTCCAGCATGAACATTGTTCATATTAATAATTTCTGGCTGATTGCGGGTACGCACGGGCAGCTCTTAAAGTATAATGGTACATTTGAGGACCTGACAGGCGAACTTTCAAATCCAAAGCCGTGGCCAATTCCGGGATTAAA
>QMUB01000246.1 GCA_003663695.1 Thermococci archaeon
AGGCAGCTAAGGAAGTTGCCAAGTCAGGTCACACATTGGAGAAGAAGGATGGAAAGTGGTACTTTGATGGAGAGCCCGTCAAGATCGTAGGTATCGGTAGAAGCGAGGATGAGAGGAAGGATGAGGCTCAATACATAGGGCAAGTGCTTGAAAAGGCAGGTTTCACGGTTGATGTGAAGATTGTGGATAGGAGAACAGCTTCAGGAATCGTTTACCTAAAGGATCCGAGCGGGTATGGATGGAACTTCTACACCGAAGGTTGGGCATCCTCAAGCAACGTTAAGTATTCACTCTTCAGGATATTCCAGTACTATTCAAGCTTGCTCTACGCACCGGGCCCAGTTGGATGGAAGTGGAGCCCAGAGAACAGAAAGAGGGCAACTCTTGAAGAGGTGTTGAGATTCCTCGGTGATGGCGATATAGGTGCAGGATTAAAGATGCTCAACCTCGACTACTACAACACGGGTGAGAAGATCAAGCCATTGCTTGACTGGACGGCGGATGACTTCTCCTTGGCAATCTACACCGGTGAGCACAACGGTGTCAAGATGGATACCGAAGCCAAGTACTGGGACTTCAACAGACTTGGACTTGCAATCGGTCTATATGAGAGCTTTAGAGTTTTCACTGCAGAGAACTGGAACTTCTATGCCGTCAACAAGAGGGTTAAGTTCGGTCTGGTTGATCCAGTAGTTGGTCTTGCCTCCCACTGGATGCTCAGGAGCGCAACAAAAGGTGCCGCTCCGACAACCTCAACCACAACCACCCAGACCACAACATCACAAGCAGGACAGACAGTTACAGTTACCCAGACGGTTACCCAGACAGTAACCGAAACAACAACCCAGACAGCCGCCGGCGGAGGAGTCTGCGGACCAGCAGCAATCCTCGGATTTGCATTGCTTCCGCTCTTGGCACTCAGAAAGAAGAGAAAGTGATTGGACTTTTCGTTTCTTTCTATTATCTTTATCTTTTGCCATTCTCAAAGTGTATAACTGTTATAGTAGAGGTTTGCTCTTCTAGTTTCTTCGGGTTTACCGTTTAGATGCTCATCTTAAGTAAGATATATAAACCAAGTTTTACAAAGCTGAAAAAGATAATGTTCAAAAATGAACTTTGAAGCTTAACAGAGTTGCGGGAGGGAATTACATGGGGTTTGGAAAATACCTAATTATCAGATTTTTAAATGCCCTCGTGGTTCTGGCATTGGTTACTCTACTCGTTTCGGCACTGTTTGTTAAAGTGGCAGAAAAGGACTTAACGAACACCATACAAGAGAGGGTCAACGGAGAGCTTCAAGCGCTTCAGAGGCAGGGGCATGCCCCCGAAAATCCCGATGAGTGGAGAGCGGAAAGAATAAAATTCTACAGGCATCAGTATCACCTGGATAAATCCTACTCTTGGAGGGTATTTTATTATGCCAAAAAAACATTAACGCTGGATTTTGGAAATACAAAAAGTCCAATATTTGGGACTGAGAGAAATGTTAAAGGAATAATTTCAAAAGCTCTTCCGAGAACGGTGCTTCTCTTCACAACAGCTCAGATAATAATAATCCTCATAGGAATTTTGCTTGGCGTTAAAGCGGCACAGCTCGTGGGGAGTGCATTCGATAGAGGGCTCTCAGTAATAGCCATGGTTATGAGCAGTATCCCGATGTGGTGGTTCGGGATGATAATGCTCCTCGTGTTCTCATTCAAGCTCGGACTGTTCCCCTCCAATTCAATACCCGACCCCAATTTGACCGGAACCGCTCATATACTTGACTACATGAAGCGTATGGTTCTTCCGGTACTCACCATCGTTACAGTCTCCTTTGGAGGATGGGCATGGACAACGAGAAACATTATGATCGGTACGATGCAGGAGGATTTCATAATGGCGGCAAGGGCGAAGGGTGTCCCCGAGAGAAAGGTTATCTATGGACATGCCCTCCGTGCGGCAGCCCCACCAATAGTTACAATGACGATATTCGCCCTGTTGTACTCAATGGGTGGTGCTATTATCACGGAGAGCGTTTTCAACTGGCCAGGAATGGGCAGGGTTTACTGGATTGCACTCCAAACAAATGAGATTAACCTGATCATGGGTCTCACATTTATGAACGTTGCCCTGTACCTTGCGGGAGTTATCATAGCGGACGTTGCCTATGGATTCCTTGACCCGAGAGTTAAGGTGGGTGCATCAGCGCAGGTCTGAGGTGAGAGGAATGAGGTGGAGTGATTTTAAAGATTCCGTTTCAAACTTTTGGTTTGACTTTAAGAAGCAAAAAACAGGATTGCTTGCAATAGTGCTCCTAATCTTCTGGATAAGCATAGCACTTGCGGCTCCTTTGATAACTTCTCCGGATATTCCCAGCACATGGCAAAATTACTGGATTGACTATCCAAAGAATGTGCCTCCCAAATGGGTAAACGCATTTTCAAGTCAGACTCTGGCAGTTCACGAGATATTCACAAGTGATCAGCTCAAGCAGTACATGGTAAAGACGGATGAAGGCTTCAAAATTGAAATCCCCTATAAG
>QMUB01000247.1 GCA_003663695.1 Thermococci archaeon
CAGAAATCATGCTGATTTGCCCTTCAAAGTATATCAGATAGTTAATGTCTACAGATATGAAACTAAACATACGAGACCTTTAATCAGAGTTAGAGAGATAAGTAGATTTTTCGAGTCGCATACGGCTCATAAAGACTTTGATGATGCGGAGAGACAGATTAGAGAGGATTTAGAAATATTTGACAGGCTTGCAAAATTCCTGGCATTGCCTTATATAGTTTCAAAGAGGCCCGATTGGGACAAATTCCCAGGGGCATTCTATTCGCTCGGCGCCGAAGTTATGATGCCCGATGGAAGGACACTCCAGATAGGCACCATGCACAACTACAAGCAGAATTTTGCAAGAGCCTATAACATTAAATATGAAACCGAAACTGGAGACCATGAATATGCACACCAGACCACCTTTGGAATGAGTGAAAGGCTTTTGGCAGCGGTTATGGCAGTTCATGGAGATGACAGCGGTTTAGTGCTTCCACCAACAATAGCGGCGATTCAAGTGGTTATCGTGCCGATTCCAAAGAAGGATTCACCCTACGACGTTGTTGCCTATGCAAGAGGAATAATGGAAGAACTCAGAAACGCAGGAATAAGGGTGTATCTTGACGATAGAGAAGAAATCAGGCCCGGAAGGAAGTTCTATGAGTGGGAGCTTAAAGGTGTTCCCGTAAGAATTGAAGTGGGTCCCAGGGATGTTGAGAGCGGGGAGGCTGTTATAGCAAGGAGGGATCTCCTAGAGAAGGAAAGTGTCTCAAGGGAAGAAGTTGTTGAAAGGGTAAAGAAAACCATGGACTCCATAATGGAAAACCTCTATACTAGAGCAAAGGAGTTCCTGGAAAGTCACATCAAGCCCGTGGAAACATTGGAGGATGCAAAACGTGTTTTTGAGGATAGAAAGGGCATAGTGGAGATTCCATGGTGCGGCGAAGAGAGCTGTGGTCTGGAAATGGAAGAGATACTCGATGCCAAAATGCTCGGTATACCCTATCCCGAAGAAGCGGCAAAGATTGAAGGAAAGAAATGTCCCCACTGCGGAAGAGAGGCAAAATTCATCGCAAGATTTGCCAGAACCTATTGATTTCCTTTTTGAATTCTCCACCTCATTTCTCTATTCTTCACAGGAATTCAGAACCCTGGAACAAACAAAACTCCTAAATACCCTTACATTAAACTTCAAATCATGAGAATCCTCCTCGTAACTGGAAGGCTGGCGGAGCCACTCGTAAGAAAGTATGGGAAAGGATGCGATGTGTTTGTAACCCCCGTCAGCATAGCCTCTTTTTTAACCCCGGAGCTTATCCTCCGGTACTTAAAAAGGAGGGGGATAAAAAGTGAGGATTACGACATGATTTTAGTCCCCGGGCTCGTCAGGGGCTCCACCCTTATTATAGAGGAAGAACTGGGTATCCCGGCATTTAAAGGTCCAAGATATGTTCAGGATCTTCCTCAAGTGCTTGGGGCTTTAAGGGAAGGCTTCAAGCTGAGCAGAGAAACGGCAGCTGATCTCCTCTTCCAAAAAGATGCCCTCAAAAGAGTGGAAGACATAAAAAACAAGACACAAAACAGAGAATATATCGACAAGGCGCTTAAAAAGCCTTACAACTTTTTAATTGGAGAGCTTCCTGTGGGTTTTGACTTCCCCACCAGAATCCTAGGAGAAATTGTGGATGCTCCAAAGATGAAGCTTGGAGATATAGTCAACAAGGCTATCTATTATCTGGAGAGCGGTGCTGACATCGTGGATCTCGGTATGGTTAGCGGTGAGACCAATTTAGGCTTCATTGAACTTATTCCAGAAATAAAGGATGCTCTGAAGGAGAGGGGCTTTAATCCACCATTGAGTTTTGATTCTCTAAATGAGAGAGAAATTGAAAATGCTCTGGAATTTGCCGATATGTTCCTGAGCATTGACAAAGGGAATATAGAAAATCTCGTTACGGAGAAGCCAGTGGTTATAATTCCAACGAATCAGAAAGAAGGTTATTTTCCAGAGAACCCGAAGGAAAGGGTGGAATTCATGGAGAAACTTAAAGAGAGAGCCCTTGATTTGGGGTACAAGAGAATAATCCCCGATTTAATCCTGGAGCAAATTCCTTATCTAGCACGCTCCATAACCGCATTCCATATGTATAGAGAAAGAAATCCCGATGATGTCCTTTTAGCGGGAGTTGGAAACATTGTGGAGCTCATAGATGCAGACAGCGTTGGCATAAATGCCACGATGGCAGGGATCTCAACGGAACTCAACATATCCCTCCTCTTAACAACGGAGGTAAGCTCCAAATGTCGCGGGGGAATTAAAGAACTCCGCAGGGCGCTTGATATGATGTTCTTTGATGTTCCGAAGGATCTGGGCTTTGACCTACTCATCCTCAAGGAGAAGAGGAGCGAAAGCATCGACTATGAAGTTAAATCACCTGTAATCGAAGCAAGAGAAAAGGAGGTCAAAATTGAGGATGTTTACTTCAGGATTTTTACGAAAGCGGGAGGGATATGGGTTATAGCCCACAGGGGAA
>QMUB01000248.1 GCA_003663695.1 Thermococci archaeon
AAGAGGCGGAAAAGTTTTTCAAATCGCTGGAGGTGGGAGAATGATAATCATAATGGACAACCACGGGCAATATGTGCACAGAATCTGGCGCACTTTGAGGTATTTGGGAGTTGAGGCAAAGATAGTTCCAAACACTACACCCTTAGAGGAAATTAAAGCCATGGAGCCAAAGGGCATAATCTTCTCAGGCGGCCCAACTTTGGAAAGAACGGGCAACTGTGAAACAATCCTAGAGCACTACGAGGAACTTAATGTGCCAATCTTAGGGATTTGTCTGGGACACCAGCTTATAGCGAAGTACTTTGGTGGTAAAGTGGGAAGAGGGGAGAAGGGAGAATACAGTCTGGTTGAAGTGGAGATTCTAGAAGAGAACGACATTTTCAAAGGACTTCCAGAAAAGCTTAAGGTTTGGGAAAGTCACATGGATGAGGTTAAAGCGCTCCCCGAGGGCTTTGAGCTATTGGCTAAGAGCGAATTCTGCCCTATTGAAGCTATGAAACATAAGGAATTGCCAATTTATGGGGTGCAATTCCATCCGGAAGTTGCACACACCGAAAGGGGAAGCGAGATCTACAAAAACTTTGCAAGGCTCTGCGGTGAGCTCTAGCCTTTTCTATATTTTGGAACCGCTGCGTGGACTTTTGGAAAAATTTAAATATTATGCCCACTAATTAGGTTATGGTGGGAAAATGATATCAAAAGTGGACTCAAGGGGACGCCTCTATATTCCAAAGAGCATGAGGAGTAAGGTGGGGAGTGAAGTTTACCTTGTGGAAACTCCAAATGGAATATTAATTATTCCAAAACCCGAAGATCCCCTGAAAGAACTTGAAGAGCTTGGGAAATCACTTCCTGAGGTCTCTCCGGAGAAGCTGAAGGGGGAAATATTAAAACAGGCTCTGGAGGAGCTGAAATGATTTATGCAGATACGGATTTCTTTCTTGCTCTTTTGAAGCCGGACGACTGGCTGAAGGAAAATGCTAGAAAGATACTTGAGAAGTACAGGGGGGATATAACGACCTCGGATGCCACATTTATTGAGCTTCTCCTGTTGGCAGAGCGTTATGGTCTTGACCCCATTAAAATCGTCTCAAGTGTCATGGCACTGTGCGGTATTGAAGACACCCGCTACCTGAAGGCTGCAATCTACGTGAAGGAGTACGGACTTAAGGTTTTTGATGCCTTCCATGCCGCCGGCTGTGGTGGGAGGATTATAAGCTCCGACTCTGTTTATGATAAACTTGGCATAACCCGAATAGACCTTAGAAAGCCCTCTGAGTAATCTTTTCTACCCGCCTATTTTACAACTTCTGATTGCAAAATCGAAAACTTTTTAACTGTGATTTCATTACTAATTCTTAGAGTAGGTGAGGGAGATGGGCTACACGATTTACTACAGAATAAAAATTGACAACCATGAAAAAGCACTCTCCTTCATCGAGAGGGTCTGCAGGGGACTCGGCATGGAATGCGAGCTCGAAGGAGGAGGAATACGAATCATATGCCCCTCCGGGGGAGTTGAACCTCTTATAATCAAAAACGGGGAAGGATTCGTAAAGACCTATGGAAGGGAGCCATGCACCTCACTTTACCTGTTGCTGTTACTATCGCTCTCGGCTTTTGGCTCGGTTGAGGTTTTTGACGATTCATAGACCTCCATAATCCTCTTGGGAACCGCACCCCTCAGAATGTGCTCTTCGACCAGCACCTTAACAACACTTCCCACCTCTACCTTCTCGCTTCTGTCAACCCAGTACTCTCCCGGCTTTATATTTGCCCGTATATCATCGTGAGTGCTTATCTTGACTAAATCCCCCTTAACCTCTTCGACAACTCCATAAGTCCATTCTCTTCTGTATTTCGCCCTGAAAATGTATCTAAAGAGAAACACTGCCACAAATATTGCAACGAGATAACCATAGAAATAATAAATGCTGGGCGCGGTTCTTCGCATGATTAAATATCCCAGATATGAGGCAAAGGCTATTCCCGTTAATCCATAGTAAAATGCTCTGTAGGGTTCGTACTCTATGAAGAAGCGGCGGTTCCATGAGATTAGGGCTCTAATGTACAAAAAATATAAAGTGCTTAACAGGGTTAAATAGAGCACATTCTGGGTGAACAGGACGAGCAGGAGTGCTATCACCAGATAGAGAATAAAGGAGAGCTGGAGTTTGAGGCTCAGCATTTCATGAACGGAGACCTTTCTTCTGATGATCTTCTTTAGAACTTTAAATCTCGGAGGGTTCTCCTTTGGCTCTGGAAAGATGAATTTTAAGAGTTGCTTCCATATGGACTCCGCAAGCTCACCCACCCTGTAAAGGGATTCTTCAAGGTTCATGATTTCACCCCGTCATTAAATCCTGAGCTCCTTGTGTTCCAAATATGGCAGTTGCTGTCTGATTATCAATAAAGAATGGGATAGTGCTTAAATCTCCGCTTGACATGGTCCCATAGGAAATTCCCCATATTCTGCTTCCTGACACCTTTGAGCCTCCTTTGAAGTAATAATC
>QMUB01000029.1 GCA_003663695.1 Thermococci archaeon
CGGTTCGTGTGGGCTTTTACGGCATCAACGGGCCCGCACATTGGCAATTCCTCATCTTCATATTTCACTATCCCAACGGCGAGCTTTAGGGGAAGTCCGTGCATCCAATTTCTCTTGCCGTATGCCATAAAGGCTCCTTTACCCAAATACTCGCCGCTCGGCGCTTGCTTTGTTACTTGGCTCGGGTCTGCATAATAGGCATCTTCGCTGAACACTCCCCTCGACCATGCCTTTGACATTGAAACAGCGAACTGGCAGGCCTCAAAAAGAGTTTTTTCGCTCGCTTTCTTTCCTTCTTTAATAACCACATGGGGAGCACCGTAAACGTCGGCGTGACAGTACCAGTCGTTTTCGCTCATGTATTTTTTAACCACCATCTCGTTGGTCGTGGCATCTTTTCCACCTATCACCAAAAAGCCTTCGCTGCTTATGAACCAGCGGAACTTCTCGAACCACTTCTTCTTTCTCCTTTCGAGCTTCTTGACGTTTATCTCCTTCTTAAGCTCCTCCTCTATGAGCTTCTCGACCTCCTGAATCTTCTTGAGCGTCTTCTTGTATGCCTCTTTGGCACCTTCAAGCTTGTGCTTTGCTTTTTTAGCCTTTTCGTAGTAGAGCTCCGCATTTTCCCCTATGCTCCTGTCGAGATAGAGCGTGATTTTTTGACCATTGAGCTCTATGGTTACGGCCTTGTCCTTGGGATTAATGCCCTTCACCATCTGGGCCACTTTGTTGCCCGCCTTCTTTCCCTCTTCTATTCTGCGCTTAAACTCATCCCAGCCGAGCTTTTCAACGGCTTTTTTAAACTCGTCCAGAAGGCGCTCAACGAGCATGAAGTTTGCATATATTAAATCCCCAAGGGCTTGGTTTTTCTCAGCCTGCACCTCAAAGCCCTTCATCATCTCCTCCTGGCGCTTGAGCGTGTGCAGAAGGGAGCGCTTCTTGTCCTCAAGCCTCTTTGTGAGCTCTTTCTTTGCCTCATCAACGGTGATTTTTCCAAAGTATTCATCCAGTGCCTCGCTGAACGTCTCGAAGTACTTCTTTTCCAGGCTTTCATACTGCTTCAGCTCGATTGGGATGACATCAAAGAGCTCACCATCTTTGTAGACTATCTGGGCTTTTTTGGGGGCGCTGAACACCTCTTTCATCTTCTCAAAGATGAGTTTGAGCTCCTCCTCGCTCAGCTCTTTGGCTGTTCTCGTCTTCTCAATTCCAGCCCTGAGGAGAATCTCTTCTGCAAAGAAGCCACCCATGTTGAACTTTCTGGCGAGGGCCCTTACTACCTCCACCTCTTCTTCGAGGAGCAGCTCCTTAAAGCGCTCCCACTCCACATCCACGGGACTCTCCCTCGCCGGAGGAAGCTTGTACTCGTGTCCGGGCTTTATAGCTCTATCCTTGAACTCCTCATACCTCAAAGCTCCCAAAATTTTGCTCTCACCATCAATTAAAACAACGTTTCCCCTCTTAAAGAGCTCCGCTATGAGTGTGTACTCACCAACCTTGAGCTTAACAATCCTATCGAAGTCGTACTGCTCTATTCCATCTAAGAAGCGGCCGCTCAGGTGCTTTCTTAAAAGCATCGCGAACGATGAAGGGGAAGGGCTCTCCTTGATGTATGTCGTTAGATGAACCCTCTTGCCAGCTTGAATGAGCAAATCTTTTCTCCCCTCGCCTGCCTTGTGGAGTTTAACCCTTAAAATGTTTCCATCGTGATAGACTTTATCAATCCTCGCACCTACGAGCGACTGCAGCTCTTCCACGATGTATTTTATGTCAACGCTACTCATCTCGGTCTTCATTTATCTCACCCAACAGGAACTTCCATAAAGGAGCATATTTTATCCTTTTGCCCTCGACCTCTTCAACCCCTTCCGTTCTTTCCGTTACTATTAACCCCTCTCTCAGGTCAAACTCTCTCAAAGCCTCTAAAAGCGCCGAGATTTCTCTTTTTTTGCTTTTCTCAATGTCCCAGCTTACCTGAATAGCTTCTTTTATCTCCAGGCCATGTTTTACTATGAAATCCACCTCTCCTTTTCCTTTGTAGTAAAACACACTGTCCTTGCCATGGCGTTTTATTAAATGGATAGCCACCAAGTTCTCGGCCAGCCTCCCAAGGTTTTCGCTGAACCTAAGGGCCACGGCATTTATTATCCCTGTATCTATGATGTAAAGCTTTTTTGGATGCCTCCTAACCTCTTTTATTTTGTGTGAAAACGGCGGCACCCTGAATGCGAGATAAACTTCTTCAAGGGCATCCAAAACAGCGTCAACAAAGTTTGGGGAGACGTTTCTCTTCAGTATGCCTGAGACCTCGTTTTTAAGTCTCGTGGCGCTCGTCAGTGATGCGAACCTGTTTACTGCAAGCTCGGCTATGAGCTTCACAGCATTTGCGTCTCTAAAGCCTCCCCTGTAGGCGACGTCTCTTAAGACAATGCCCTCAAAAAGTTCTTTTATTATTTCCCGCTTTAATAGCTCATCTCTGCTGAGGACAACTTGAGGGAATCCTCCGAACTCCAAGTACTCAAGGAGTGCCTTTTCAATTTTGCTTTTTTCCACCATCATAGTGAGATAATCTTCTGTAGTTATCCCTTTGAAAGTCAGGAACTCCTTGAAATCAAGCGGGAACACCTCAACTGTTAGAGTTCTCCCCGTTAGAACTGTCGCAAGTTCTCTTTTAATTATCCGCGAAGTCGAACCGGTGACGAGTATCTTAACCCTCTCCTTTTCCATCGTTGCCCTTACCCACTTCTCCCAATTGGGTACGTTTTGAACCTCGTCCAGCACTATTACTGCGGAGTCCCCTCTGCTTACATACACTTTAAATGCACGGTATATCTCCTCCAAGAGCTCTGTGCTGAGATATGCGTGAAATTTTGGGTCTTCCAGGTTGACATAAAGGGTATCCCTTGGATCTGTACCATCTTCGATTGCTTTTTTAATGAACTGCTTTGCTATCGTTGTTTTACCGGCGCGCCTGACTCCCACAACTGAAAGAATAAAATCATTTGCATTTTTAAAGTGTTCCAGCTTGCTTAGATATTCCTCCCTATCTATCCCAACATCCCGCTCCCGGTTCCAGAAGTTGTAGGGAGCAAGTGCCTCTATTATTTCTTCTCTCTTTAGCATAAACCCTCACCAAGTGAATATCACATTTAGAGGTTTTATATTTTACGGAATATAAATTATCTGAAATTTCATATTTTATAGAATATAAATTTAGTCGAGATTTATATTCCCCAGAATATAAAATGAAAAATAGCTTCACTTCTTCTTGATGAAGTCAAAGAGCGTGGCCTGCTTTGGCTTCTTTTCTTCTTTTGCTGTTTCTTCACTTTTTTCCTCTTCTTTGGGCTTTTCTTCCTCAATTTCCTTTTTGGGCTCTTTCTTTTCTACGGTCTCTTGGGTTTCCTCGACTTCTTTGACTTTTTCTTGCTCTTTTTCCTCTTTCTCGACTTTTACCTCCTCTCCCGGCTCGGTTTTTTTGAGCTCTTTGTGTATTGTCATCATCTTACCCTTTATGCTCTTAGCTTTTTCCGCATCTCCAGTTAAAAACTCGATTTCCTTATCTCCGAGCTCAAGGAATACCGCCAGATGTGCGGCTTTTTCAGGATTGTACATGAAAATCCCTTTGAAGATCGCCATGGTCTCTATAGCCTCGAGTTTGCTCATGTGCATCCCTTTCATTATCTTCTTAAGAATTGAGTCCCGTATTCCACGCTCTTCTTTGGAATCACGGAGCATCTTGAGGGTCTTCGGAGGATAAAACCTCAAGAAACCCTTTTTCTTGGTTCCAGCAACTGCTACACCTGCGGTCATCATATCGAGGGCATATTTCCATAGTCCATAGGCTCCCGTGGTATTTGCTCTCCCGAAGTATATATCGGCCCTGCTTATGGCTTCATAAGCTTGAGCTATCTCCTGGGGATTTGTGTAAACATAAGGAATGTTCTCATCAATCCATAAGAGAAGTTCATCCGGGGTTTTATCCACATTCCATGTTGCAGCACGTGCTTTTTTTGTGCTATCCGTTGCAAATATGCTTCCCAAAGCTTGAAAGACGCTCTTTTCCACATCCCTATATGCAAGCAGTGCCTCTGCATCTCCCGGGCTGAAAGCCACGGTCTCCAAGTCATTTATAGCCGCCCTTAAATCCCCATTTGCCCTTTGTGCTATCATCTTGATAATTTGAGGGGGCACCTCCAGATTTTCGGCTCTAACAATTTTCCATAAAGCGCTCATTATATCCCTTTGGGTGAGCTTTTTGTACTCTATGAGCTCAGCTTTGTTCCTCAAAGCCTGAGGAACCTGCCAGTATCTATTTGCCGCCATTATTATTGGATTTCTTGCTTTTGAAATTAGTTTTGCAAGCTCCGTTGCACCGCTTGGCTCTATATTATCCACCTCATCCAGAAAAATGAGCTTTCTCCTCCTTCCAAATACGTCCATGGTATAGGCAGCTTGGATATATCTGCTCACCTTTTCGTAGGTTCTCTCATCACTTGCATTGAGCTCTATAACTTCAAAGTGATATTCATTTGCAAGGGCATATGCCGTAGCTGTTTTCCCAATTCCAGGGGGACCATATAAAAGGAGGGCTTTTTTCTTTGGTCTACCCTCTATCCATTCTTCCATCCATGATCTAACTTTTGGTAGAGCTTTTTCCTGATTAATCAAATCCCTTAAACGTCTTGGACGGTACTTCTCTATCCATGGTAGCATTTCGCTCACCTAATTATTTCCCGAGGATTGTAAACTGGGCTAGAAGCGCCTCGAGCTGGATCATCTCATGCGCTCCTTCAACAAGCCTGAAGTTGTACTCGCCAATTTTATCCGCGAGCTTGACCTTCTTGGGCTCGCTTATCGGCAGGTTAAACACCTCTTTATGCATCTGGATTATAACATCCTCACCACTCAAACCCTGCTTGAGGAGAATCTCCCTGAGCTTGTCCCTCGCCTTGAGGAAGTTACCCTCCAAAGCATGCACCATCATTTCCCTGACATCCTCTGGTCTGGCTCTGCTCGCGACCGTAAAGACATTTTCATCCGTGATGATGATATCTAAGGCAGCGGCGGCTTGTAGGACATTTATTGCCCTCCTCATATCCCCTTCGGCAACATATAAGAGCGCTTGGAGACCTTCCTCAGTAAGTTCAAGCCCTTCGTTCTCAGCTATCTGCATAAGGCGCTTCGCGACATCCTCATCCCTTAGAGGTCTGAATCTAAATATAGCACATCTGCTCTGTATCGGCTCGATGATCTTTGACGAATAATTGCAGCTTAAGATAAAGCGAACGTTGTTCGAGAACATCTCCATTGTTCTCCTTAAGGCCTGCTGGGCGTCCTGGGTTAGGGCATCACTCTCATCGAGAAAAATTATTTTAAAGCCTGCTCCTCCAATTGGCTTGGTACGAGCAAACTCTTTTACCTTCTCCCGGATGACGTTTATACCGCGTTCATCCGATGCATTAAGTTCAAGGAAATTCTGCCTCCAGTGCTCTCCATAGAGCTCCTTCGAAAGGGCAAGAGCGGCAGTCGTCTTCCCAACACCCGGAGGCCCAGCAAATAAAAGATGGGGCATGGAACCGGTTTTAACATAATGCTGGAGTCTCCTAACTATATGGTTCTGACCTACTATATCTCTAAGCTTTCCAGGTCTGTACTTCTCAACCCATGGTTTTTCAAGGATTTTAACCTCTTTAACTTCACTCATGAACATCACCCTTATCTAATACATTTAACATGCTTTTCATGTATAATAATCTTGCGTGACAATCCTCCGGCAATTACCGAATTCTTTTTATGTTTTCGGGACGTAGAATATCATTGGTGGTTCTATGAACGTGTTGATCTTCGGTCCTCCTGGAAGCGGGAAAACCACGCATTCCAAAAGAATGCTCGAAAAATACGGGCTCTTTTATATCTCCTCAGGGGATATAATCCGGAATGAAATAGCAAATCAAACCGAGCTCGGCAAAGAGATGAATAAGTTCCTGTCCAAGGGCGATTTAATACCAGACAGTGTTGTAAATGTGCTCGTTTTGGGCAAACTCAGAAGAGTTAGGAATGATTTTATTATGGATGGCTATCCAAGAAGTGCAGAACAGGTTCTAGCACTGGAGAATTACCTCTACGACCATGGAATCAAACTCGATCTGGCGTTGGATATATTCATCCCAAAAAATGTCAGCATAGAGAGAATAAGCGGGAGGAGAATATGTTCAAAATGCGGTGCGGTGTATCACGTGAAGTACAATCCTCCAAAAACTCCGGGAAGGTGCGATATCTGCGGTGCGGAGCTTATTCAAAGGGAGGATGACAAGCCCCAGATAGTCGCAAAGAGGTATGACATCTACAGTAAAAACATGAGCCCAATAATAAAGTTTTACAGAAAACAGGGAATTTACGTCAAGATAAAGGGAGATGGAGGGGTTGACGATGTCTGGGAAAGGATTAGACCCTTAACGGACTTTATACACAACAGGGAGGAGAAGAGAAAGGAGCATGAACTCTAACATTTGAGGTGTATAAAGTGCTTGGAAGCGAGATGCTCGGAAGCGAGATTTATTTAAAGGGGCGCTTTTGGGAGGTGGATTTCGCAAGGGGTATTGGGATTACCATGATGGTTGTGTCAAACTTTGTCACAGACCTTCAGTATTTTCTGGGCTATGGTGAACATCCATTCTTTTGGCATGTCTTTCCCTATACAACCGCTTCAATCTTTGTTTTTATCTCGGGGCTCTCTTTCTGGATAAGCTACTCAAGAAGTGTCAAAAAGAATTCCCGACCCTATAAAAAGTATTTTTTGAGATTTGGAAAGTTGTTCGGGCTGGGCTTGCTGATAACCCTAACCACGTATGTTCTCCTAAGAGATGGGACGATATACTTTGGGGTTCTGCACTTCCTTGGAGTAGCGAGCATTCTGGCGATCCCATTCTACCGCTTTGGAGTGAGAAATGGCATCTTTGGAGTGCTTTTTATTCTTGGAGCTTCGCTGATCTCGGGAATTCATGTGAATTCACTCATTCTCCTGCCGTTCGGGATAACACCTCAAAATTTCTTCACTCTGGATTACTTTCCCATCTTTCCGTGGTTTGGGGTGTATCTCCTTGGTCTAGCCCTTGGGGCCTTTGTATATCCTCGGGGGGAGAGAAGATTTGAGATAAACTTTCCAAAGATTATTCCAATCGAGTTTATATGCTTCGCCGGGAGAAACACTCTGAAGATTTATATCTTTCATCAACCGATTCTGGTTGGGCTTTTATTCCTCATATATGAGGGCCTTCCGAATCTTGCGCTTCCTTTCTTATAAAACGCTTTTTTGTAAAAAAAGAAAATCAAAGTGCATCCTCAACGGTAGCACTTTTATACATTCCCCCCTTTTCAAAGCCTCCTTTGAAGACCTCCTTTATCCCGAAGGATATTAGGAACAGGAGGAAAAATACTGCCGCTGAGCTGCTGAAGAGGACTTCATATGCTTTATCCGTAGGTATCATGAAGTGCATTGGAGGGTTCGCGGGTATTGTGATTATTCTCGAGTACGTGGTCATAACGGTGCCTGCTATGGCAGGACCCCATGTAGACCCAAAGCTCCTGAAGAGGCTGTTTGCTCCCGTTGCCACACCCATGACACGTCTGTCCACACTGAATATGAGCACATTTATGAGGGAAACGTTCATTAGAGTTATTCCAATTCCTGTGAGCACAATTAGAGCTATAAAGCCTGGCAAGGAGGAAGATGTAGCAAATTTTGCGAGCAACATGAGTCCTATCCCCCCGATAACCGCTCCAAGTGTTGCAAAGATCCTAACACCGAATTTCACCATTAGCTTGCCCGTCAGTGGTGCAACAACCAGCATAACCATTGCATTGGGCGTCATTAGCAAACCGCTCTGAAGTATTGTTTTTCCAAAACCATAGGGCTCTGGCATCTGGAGTATGTATGTGTTTGCTTGGTTCATCATCTGTATCCCAAAGCCCGCCATCATTATACCAAGGTTCGCTATCATCGGATTCCTCGATGAGATAACACTGATGGGAATAAGGGGATTCTCCACTCTCTTCTCATAGAATATAAGGAGCACGAAGGCAAGTGCAGATATGCCGAGGAGGCCTATGGTTTGAGTGTTTTTCCATCCTACTGTGGGCGCTTTAGTTACGGCTACTATTGCAGGAACAACAAATGCCATGAGCAGCAATATGCCTCCAATATCGAGCTTCCCCGGTGTTATGTACCGGCTCTCGCGGAGGATCAGCACGGAGAGGATGAGCATCAATATGGCGAAGGGAACCACGGAGTGATAGGTCCACCGCCATCCATAGTTTTGAGAGATGTAAGCCCCGAGAGGAAGTGCTATCACCATACCCACGGCAAACATTGCGCTTATCATTCCCTGAACCTCGGGCACCATCTCGGGGGGAAATTCCTCCCTCACAAGGCTAAAGCCGAGGGGAAATATTGCCATGCCGATTCCCTGCATGCCCCTTGAAAAAAGAAGCCACTCATAGCTCGGTGCAAAGCCGTTGAGTATAACGCCTGCTGTGTAGAAGCTTAATGCAGTGATGAACATTTTTTTTCTTGCCGTACATGTCCCCCAGCTTGCCCATTATTGCCACGCTCACCGTTCCGACGAGAAGATATATGGAGAGTATCCAACTTGCATCACCCGGTGTTATTCCAAACTCCTTTTGAATTGTAGGAAGCGAGGGTATGAGCACGGCTTCTGTGTACATGACAATGAGCGGCAGCAGAACCAGAACCG
>QMUB01000030.1 GCA_003663695.1 Thermococci archaeon
AAATCTCGAGCACTTTCTCTGCTGATTCTGGTAAAGCAAAGTGAATCCCTCCTCATGATATCACCATTATTTCAGAGGTTTGAACTTTTATAAATCTTCCCCTAGCGGCAATTATATCGGGACAAAATTTTATGACCAAAAAATGTTTAAGGAACATAAACGAAAAGTATTTATGGGAGTAAAACATTTTTCCCTGCATAATATGTATCATTGAAGGTGATATAGAATGACGAGCCCGATGGAAAGGCTTAAGGAAAAACTGACAAAGGAAGTTTTGTGGATATACATATTGAGCTTGCTCAAGGAGAGACCCATGTACGCATACGAGCTTAAGAATAAGATAAGGGAAAAATTTAATTTTGAGCCAGCTACGGTAAGTTCATATGTGGTTCTTTACAAGCTTGAAAAGGGGGGATATGTAAGTTCAGAATGGCAGGAAAGCGAAACAGGAAAACCCTCCAGGAAGTATTATGAACTTACAGAAGAGGGTAAAAAGCTTTTGGAAGAAGGAATAAAGTTTATAGAGGACATGACCAAAAATCTCAGGGGCTAAATCAGCGCCCAGCTCCTCTAGGTTCCTTTGCTTTTGGTCTCAATCCCTTGTATCCACACTTTCTGCATTTCTTTGCCTTCCACGGATTTACCGCACCGCACCTCAAGCATACGTACTTCTTAAAGAGCCTTGCCTCAGCTTCTGGAAATCTAGCCATTACAATCCCTCCGTGATCTTAACCTATGCACTCTTTGGCCCATCCATTTTTAAACTTTATGCATAAGGAATCAAAAAAGCTTTAACTCAAAAATACGTTTCATTATCTGGTGTTGCTTTTGATTGAGGGTATACTGGTTCCTCACATTACCCCCTTTGATGATGAAGAGGATATTGATGGCGATGCCCTCAGAGAGATTGTTGACTATTTTATCGAGAGGGGAGTTCATGGTCTGGTCACACTGGGGAGCAATGGTGAGTTTCCCTACTTAAATCGTGAAGAAAAGGAGAAAGTTTTGAGAATCGTCGTTGATCAGGTAAATGGAAGGGTTCCTGTTATAGGAGGTACTGCTTGTCCATCCACGAGGGAGACCATGAGTCTGACGAGGGAAGCGTGGGACATTGGAGTCGATGCTGTTATAATCGCTCCACCCTACTACTTCAAGCCCTCCCCAAGAGAGCTCTACTACCACTACGCTTCAATCATTGAGTCCACGGATGTTCCCCTGATAATCTATAATGTTCCGAAATTTACGGGCTATAACATGCCCATTGATGTCATTGAACGGCTTACCGATGAGTATTCTCAAATAATAGGGATAAAGGATTCAAGCGGTTTAATCTCGAGAGTAGGGGAGCTGATAAGGCTTCTTGGAGACAAGATAAGCATCTTGGCTGGAACGGGTGATCTGATCTATCCATCCCTCGTCCTAGGTGCCCATGGGGCTGTAGTTGCGATAGCAAATGTGGCACCTCGATTATGCGTGGAGCTATACAACGCTTTTAGGGAAATGAAGTATGAGAGAGCAAGAAAGATCCAGATAAAGCTCAACCATCTAAATGAAGTTCTAATAAAGAAGCACAATCAGCTGAGTGCAATAAAAGAAGCTATGAATATTCTTGGACTAAATGTGGGTTTTCCCAGAAGGCCCATGCTCCCTCTGAGTGAGGAAGGTCTCAGGGATGTCGAAATTGTCCTCGAGGATGTTGGATTGATTTGATTGCCTCAAACATGTCTATTTTTAATACACATTTGGATAGTTAAAGTTAAAAATTAAGTGGGTGAGTTGCTAATGACAGCATTTTGGGAGGACTCAAGATGATTTTGCAGGTTGCACTGGATTTAACAGATATTGAACAAGCTATGTCAATAGCGGAGAAAGCCGCTCGAGGAGGAGCGCATTGGCTTGAAGTGGGAACTCCTTTGGTGAAAACTGAGGGCATAAGAGCAGTCGAACTCATGAAGAGGCGCTTTCCGGATAGAAAAATTGTGGCTGATTTGAAGACCATGGATACGGGAGCACTGGAAGTTGAAATTGCAGCTCGTCACGGGGCGGATGTTGTTTCTATTCTAGCCGTCGCAGATGATAGAACGATAAAAGACGCAGTTAAAGTTGCAAGACGCTATGGTGTTAAGGTGATGGTTGATTTAATCGGGGTGAAAGACAAAGTTAAGAGAGCCAAAGAACTTGAAAAGATGGGCGTTGATTACATTTTAGTCCATACAGGAATTGATGAGCAGGTTCAAGGAAAATCTCCTTTAGCAGACCTTGAGAAGGTTATAAAAAGCGTTAAAGTGCCTGTTGCAGTTGCAGGGGGATTAAACCTCGAAACGATTCCAAAGGTTGTTGAGCTTGGCGCTACAATAATAATAGTTGGAGGAGCAATTACAAAGGCCGAAAACCCCGAAGGAGTTACCAGAAAAATAATAGATCTCTTCTGGGGAGAGTATATGATGACGATTAGGAAGGCAATGAAGGACATACTGGAGCACATAAACGAGGTCTCAGATGCACTGAAACTCGAAGAGGTTCGGGGAATGATAGATGCAATGATTGGTGCAAACAAAATCTTCATTTACGGTGCAGGAAGGAGCGGACTTGTTGGCAAGGCATTTGGAATGAGGCTGATGCACCTTGATTTCAACGTTTATGTGGTCGGTGAAACCATAACCCCGGCATTTGGAGAGGGTGATTTGCTCATAGCTATCAGCGGAAGTGGGGAGACGAAGAGCATTGTGGATGCCGCATATATAGCAAAGGAGCAGGGCGGGAAGGTCGTCGGAATAACATCCTATAGGGAATCCTCTCTGGGTAAAATCGCAGATGTTGTGGTTACAATCCCTGGAAGAGCAAAGACAGATGTTCCAACGGATTACATCGCAAGACAGATGCTTACGGAGTACAAGTGGATAGCCCCAATGGGAACGCTCTTTGAGGACTCCACCATGATATTTCTGGATGGAATAATCGCGCTCCTCATGGCAACATTCCAGAAAACCGAAAAGGATATGAAGAGAAAGCACGCTACCTTAGAGTAGGGGATTTTCAATGGAAGTTTCTTTCCCTTTTAACCATATTTTCATTGGCATAGGTAACAATGGCTCCCTCATAGTGAGGAACATAGGGATAGAATCATCGAAGAGGGTTATTATTGACACTTCGGATTACCTGCTCAATAAGAGAGTCTTTGTTGATGAAATCGAGGGTTTCTTCAAGAATGTGGAGCGGAACTCAATTGTCTGGATGATATTTGAAAGGAAGCCAACGAACATCGAAATAGCCAAACTGATTGACTTTTATCTTCCCGGAGACGTTATGAGGCTTGCTTATGTTCTGACGCCGTACATTGAGCTCGTCAACACAAAAAAACCCAAATGGGCGGAAAATTTTGAAACTGTCTTTTATGACTCCCTCTGGGAAGTCTTAAGTGAATACAAAGAGGTTTCGCTGAAGGATGCATTCAACAGAGCCGGGATGAGTATAGGGGAAATGTTCACAAAGCTTTACGAATATCTGGAAAACAACATGCTCGTCAATGTGGATTATGCTGACTTCTTTGCCATGATTAAAGGGGGGAATGTCGGGATAATACGCCTTATACGGGACATAGACTTCACATGGCACTGGGGTATATGGGATAGAGGGTTGATAAACATAATGGCGGGAAGGAGGGTTCCTCTAAGCCATGCCCACAGGATATTGAACCACTTCCAGGACATCCTTGAGGAAAAGGATATAATATGGGGAGTCCAGATAAAGGAGGATGCTAGGGAGGAAGTTGAGGTTCTGGCTCTGCTGATAAAGAGGTGGTGAGATGAAGGCCGTTTTCTTTGACATAGATGAAACCCTCCTATCCGAAAAGCCCTTAATAATGCTGTTTCTCCCCCAGGTTTACACACAGATTGCGAAAAAGCTTGGAATATCCAAGGATAGGGCAAGAGAGCTCTTTTTAAATGAAATTATGGGGAGGAAGGAGACATATGAGTGGCACGACTGGAACTTCTTTTTCAAGCTCTTTAATCTTGATTTAAATTATGAGGACCTCCTAAGAACGTACCCCCATAAGCTCGAGGTTTTCCCCGACTCAAAACCCGCGCTGGAATGGCTTAAGGATAATGGTTACATTTTGGGGGTTATAACGAGCGGTCCCGAATATCAGAGGCTCAAGCTCAGGCTCACAAAGCTCGACAAATACTTTGATGTTGTCATTACGAGGGAGGATGTGAATGCCATAAAGCCTGAACCGAAGATATTCTTCCATGCTCTTGAAGAGGCAGGAGTCGAGCCCAGGGATGCCGTCATGGTGGGAGACAGCCTTCAGCAGGATGTATTTGGGGCTAAAAATGTTGGAATGACTGGAATCTGGATCAACAGGAGAAGTGAGGACGACTACTATTTTGCCGATTATAAAATAAGAAGTCTGTATGAGCTCATGACGATCCTGAGGAGGGAGGAAAGAGATGAAGGTCATATTTGATGGGGAAGGAATTTTTGTCGAGTATGGGGAAAAGACTGTGAAGGTTGGAAACGATAAACTCATCCATAAAAAGGAGAGCTATACAAGGCTATGGTGGAAGCTTAAGGAGGCGGTCAAAGGCAAAAAGGTCAGGATAGTTGTTTATGAGATTGAATAGCGGTGATTCAATGAGGGTCATCTATGAGAAAGAAATAGATGCGGGGAGCATTGTTATCTCTCCCAGACCCGTATGGAAGTGTAGGGCGTGTCCCATGTACGGTAAAAATCCTTCATGTCCTCCCCATGCCCCTTCATGGATGGAGGCAAGGGAATGGATTTCCCACTTCAGCAGAGCCCTTTTGATAAAATTTGAAATCGACTATGAGAATTTTGAGAGGGAGAAGAGGGAAGTTATCCGATATCTCCTTAAAAAGGAGGAATCAGGTCCCTATGCCATGGCTCTTTTTCCCGGAAACTGCAATCTCTGCGATGAGTGCGAATTCACGAAGAGCGGGAAATGTGTGATGCCAACAAAAGTTCGCCCTTCCATAAACGCCATAGGTGTTGAGATTTCAAAGCTTGTAAAAATTGATTTTGGAGAAAGCGTTTTGTATGGGTTGGTACTAATAGATTGAGTGTGAGTGTGGTATCATGAAGGCTTATGTTACAATGCTGGGCCGCTCTACTTGGGCAATGATAAACGCATATTATGCTATTGTAATGCACAAAAAGTATTATCCCGATGAGATTTACATTTTTCTTGAAGATATATACGCGGAAAAGATTCCAAAAGCCGTTGGTGCCTTGAAAATAATTTCCAGGGCTTTCGGCTTTGAACCTAAGATAAACTGGTTCATTGTCGAAGAGGCAAACTTCGTTGACGCCGATAAGAAGATAGGGAAGCTTTTGAAAGAGCTCAAAGAAAAAGGTTTCGAAATTGCAATAGAGATAACTTCGGGAAGGAAAGCAGTCGTTGCGGGAGCGCTCATCCACGGTATCCCCCTAAATGTGGATCACGTCTTTTACCTTGCGATAAGGAGCATGGAATATGCAAACCGGCCCTACATGATGATACCCCTTCACGTTCAGATTCTCAGGGATTTTGTGGGTGATAGAGAATGAGGGAGCTCATTATAAACAAGCCCGAGCTTCAGATATACATAAACCTGATTCAAAATGCAGGTATAACCGTAAGCTATCCCCTCTATAATCTTCCTCTCCTGAGCGCTAGAGTCCATGATCAGGGCTACAGAATTGATGTTCTGGCTAGAGAAAGGGATTTCAGGGAGTTCTTAAAAGATAAAAGGGAGTTTCTTGATGAACTTCCAACTTACAGGGATTTCAAAGAATGTTTCTTAGCTTCCAGCATAATCTGTTATTCAAATGTTGAGGATTTTTTGAAAAAGCTGGAGCTTTATAACGAACTAACCAAAGGTGTTGTGTTTTCTCCCGACACAAATGTGCTCTACCACCGGTTCATCTCCCACTTCAAGCCCCTTGGAAACTATGGCATGATAATAGTGGATCTGGTGAAGAGGGAGATAGAAAATTCCATGAACTTCAAATACCATCCTGCCGACATAAGAGCTCTCAAAAGGATTCTCCACCATGGTGAGCTCCTAGACGAGCTCCACAACAAGAGGAAGAAAAAGTCAAGAAAGGCTGCATATATTGCCCTTAGGGAATTTGAGAAGCTCAAGGACAGGGCAATTGAGGTTGAGTCCATAAAAGAGGAGACGAGGACCAACGATGAGCTGATAGTTAAGACACTCAAAAGGGTTGACAGGGAGAATGCTCCTCTAACCGTTCTTTTAACCGCCGATATAGCCATGACGGACATAGCGGAGCTTGAAGGGGTGGAATACTTTCTTTTTGAATATCCTCACGGAGATATGGGAGAAGTTTTCGCCACTCCTTACCAGTTTAGATCCCTCCTCTTCAACCTGGCAGCAGTTTTTGGAGTAATTCAGGTGAATAGGGCTTACATCTTTGGAGAGTTCGGGGGAAAGTCAAAACTCAACGAACTCAAAATAGCCCTCAGGGGAAGATATGAAGAGATGAAGTTCCACTTGGGAATATGCAGGGAAATTGAAAAACTTGAGATCAAACGGTAGGCGGGAATTCGAGCCTTATGCCCGAAGAGGAAATCTCATAGGGCACCCATGACAGGGTGTGGTTCGTCCTCTTCATTCCATAGACCCTTAGGTATCTCCTCAAAGTTTTGCTCTCCTCCATGAGTCTGAGCTCGATTATACCATCGACTATCGCCTTAACCGTGGTTTCAACATGCGGAGGCTGTATACCGGAATTCATCTCGAGTATCCACACCTGCTTGTATCTATGAGCGATATCCTTCAGATCCTCGAGGAACTTGTATATCCACTTAACTTCGGACTCGAAGAAGAGAGGCGTTAAAGAACTTATGAAGCCCGTTATGAGGGGTGCATTTCCCCTTTGAATAATCTTTAGGCTCATATCCTTGATAACGGTTATCATCTGGGTCATGTCGGCAACATCCGTAATTGTAGTCTCCTCGAAGGCAAACTTTGGCTGTCCGCTTATTCTTGTGGTGTATGCATCGATGATGAAGAACTTATCATCGAGGTAGGGGGTGAAGTTCCATTTGAAGTCTAGACTATTGCTCAGGAACTCGTATTTTGAAACGTCCGTAAAAATCCCTATAACGGGAATGCCATACTTGACCTGATTGTAAGCGAACTGGCTTATAAAAGTCGTTTTGCCAGCTTTTGGATCTCCAATGAGAAGAATAACACTGCCCTTGGGTATTCCACCAGAAATTAAGTTATCGATCAAGCCTGTGGAAACACGAGTAACCTCCTTTTCGATGCTGTTGTTCACCATCAATGCCCTCACCGTAGCTCTAGTATATTTCTCCGCTCGGGTAGACAACTATTCCTCTGGCTGTAATTTCAAAGGGGTATTTCCTCATTGAATGCTTTGTTTCACGCATCTTTCTGATTAAAAGATAGCGTTTTAGCTCTATGTTCCTCTCCTGCAGATCTAGGAGCACCAGTCCCCTGGAAATATACTCTTCTATACCATATCTACTTATTCTACCCGCTTTTGGATCAGGTGCCTCGGTGGTTAGGATCGTGGTTACCCCCATCTCCAAAAGAATCGTGTTGAGCTTTAGGAGAACTTCCCTGATCTTCCTCTCATCCTCAAGTCTGAATGCCAGGGAGGGTATTGAGTCTATAACGAGCCTTTTGGCGTCTATAGCCTTAACAACTCTATATATGTACCTCAGGAAGTTGTCGATATTAAAGCTCTCTTCAAGGGCAAACTTCTCCTCCGATGGAAGACCAACCGTGGAACTTACTCCATCGATTATAGCCATCATTTTCTGATTTTCCAGCGCCTGAATATCCCATCCGAAGGTTTTAACCTCTCTCCTCAGGTCTTTAGCTCTCTCCTCAAGAGAAACAAAAACTCCAGGTTCTTTATACTCCTCTGCCCCTTTATATATGAACTGGAGACCGAATGTTGTTTTTCCGGTTCCCGTTCCACCCGCAACAAGAACCGTTGTATTCTCGGGAAAACCCCCTTGGATGAGATCATCAAACCCGGGGATTCCACTTTTTATCCTTTTCATCTCATGCTTAATCATAACTATCACCGTGCTCCTAATTTATGAGCTTTCATTACACTAATTTAGTTCTTAGCATTCTACCATTATAAAATTTTTGGAAGAATAACTTACAATCCTTAAAATTTCTGTGAAGATATCCTCAATTCGTGGCGGATTATTCAAAGCCTCTGGAAAGGGTTAAAACGTATGGCATGAGGGGGAACAAGCATTTTAAACTTTTCTTTGGATAAATTGTAGGGTGGGTTGATATTGCTTTCTCTTTTCAAGCCTCGAGGCGGGGTACGAAACACTACCCAATTAGCCCTTAACCAAGAAAGCAAAACCATTTTAAAGCCTAAAAATCATACCATGCTTTGAAATGAAACGGACAATAACCCTAAAACTCCAGCCTTCAAAGGTTCAAGAGAAAATCCTCTTCGAGTTAGCCCAAGCCACAGCAATAATCTGGAACAATCTCACTTACGAGCGACTAAAACAATTCAAAAA
>QMUB01000031.1 GCA_003663695.1 Thermococci archaeon
ATAATAAACTCTCAGGTCAAGGGGTGATTATTTTATCTCTTAGCATTTCCCTGCTTTTTTTGTCTTCTATCATGTTTAGAAAGACCTCCTTATCTCTAAAAGGTCTCCTGGCAAGAATTTTTATGAGCCTCTTCCTTCCAATGCCGGGTATGTAGCTTAAAACTTTCGAATGCTCCCTGTTTATATCTATGGGCAGGGGGATTCCTGTTATGCTCCTAAAGCCGTGCCCAACTATCATGACATCATAGAATCTGTTGAGCTCCACTTCCTTTGGGATACCCACTATAAGAGGGTAGCTTCCCATCTGCCTTCCATAAGTTAAGCCGTTGTCATAAATCTCTGCTCTCACATATCTTAAAACAGTTCCCACAGGAACAAGACGCTTGAGCATGGGAAAGTCTATCTCATGCCTTATCTTGTACTTGTAATGTTTTGTCAGGGTTTTGTGCTTCTCTGTCTTTACTTTCTCCCTCATGTGCCATAAAGGAGTGTTCGGGAACACAACAACCTGCCTGATGTTGATGCGCCTCAGAAGAAGCCCATCGTCTAAGATTCTCTTCAAAAATTCATAGGTGAGCTCATAGGTTTTTCTTGTCTCGCCCGGAAGTCCGAAGAGTATGTTAATCCCTGGCAGCAGCCACGGCATTCCATTATAACCACGCTTTGCCCCGATTTCATTTAAAATCTTCACAGCTTCATAAGTCTCTTCAGCTGTGGCGTTGAGATTGTTAAGCCTTGCAACTTTTGGATCAGCACTCTCCAGACCGAACGCCACAACATTTCCAGGAGTCCCATACCTTATCAGAGCCTTGGCTATCCTTATGCTCTCCTTAGGATAGTTGGCTATCACAGCAGGATTTGCATTGTCCACGTGGAGCGTCTTAACATGAGGAGCAACGTTCCTAATACCCATAAAGAGCTTCTCAAGAGCATCTGGATTTGGAATGGGAACCCTCCCATCTGGTTTTGCCATGTAAGAAAAAATACAGCTCTGTCTGCCCACCCTAAAGTGTCTAACTCCTAGAGTATAGAGAATCTCTACCTCTTTTACAATATCCTCCACAGGTCTGTCTTCCACTTTCCTGTATCTCAAGGGCTCCGTACAGAAGGAACATCCTCCAATTCCAGCTGCCTTGGGACAGCCCCGCTGGCTCTCAATCTCCACCACGGGATAGTCCGGAAACTGCTTTACAATTTCGGCTCCTAGAATGGCATAATCCCTAAGTTCTTTATATGTTCTGAAGCGAAATGGATCCGCATCTGCAGGATTGGTTATAAAATCATATAGAAATGCCTCCAGATCACCATAGACAATGTGATCAAAGATCTGATTTGCAAGTGCAAGCTCCTTCGAACCAATCTTTGTTCCTCCTTCATGAGCGGAGCCCATAAATGCCGGTCCACCAAGTATCTTTATTCCCTTGAAGGGTTTTATGAATTTGGAAACCTCCTCCACCTGAGAGGGCACGGCAGAGAGGTACTTTCCCGGTGTATGCAAACCTCCTATGTATACTATTAAATCAGCCTTCTCCAGAATTTTCCGAGTCTCGAAAACATTTGGGGTCTTGTTTTTTGTTTTTATTCCATGTTCGCCTTCAAAGGTGAATCGGAGGTCATCTATGGTGAGGTAGAATATGCTGACATCTTTCCCAGCTTTCTTTAAGGCACCGTAGGCATATCTGGGGTATATTCCCAAGTAGGGAGGCACTCCAAGGCCCGCGGGTTCATCGGTGTAGCCATCGATTATAGCGACTATCATGTTTGGAAGTTGGAGGAGGGGTTTAAAAATTCAGCGATGCTAGTACCCATACTGTCGGGATAACTGGAGCACCACCTCCTGGCAGGGGGAGAACCAAACCGGCCTGCTTACCCTAACAGTATCGGAGGATTCAAGATAGAATCCCTTCATTTCTCAAAAATTCCTCAATTTCTTTTACTTCTGTGGCGGTCAGGTGAAAAACCCTCTTTTCTGCATGAGGGATTCTATCAAGCTTTTCCCTGACATCTCTAAATTTCTCCCTGTCAAGCCCCAGCATGTGATATGAGTTCTTTAAAGCCTTGCTGGCTATCTTTCTCCTGTGCTGGAAAAGGGCTCTTACCAAGTTTTCATTTAGTTCAATCTGCTCCTCTCTGGGTTTTGGCTTCATGACTATCACAGCAGAGTCAACTTTTGGTTTTGGATAAAATGCTCCCCTCCCTATCTTCTCTACAAGTTCAACATTTGCCTTTGCCTGCACCATTAGGGAGAGGCGTGAATAGTTTTTATCTCCCGGATTTGCAACCATTCTCTGGGCGAATTCGAGCTGATATATCAGGACTGCTTTTTTAAAATTATATCTCAGAAGCTTGAAAGTAATGGGGGAGGAAATCTGGTAGGGTAAATTGGAGACTATTTTGTCAAATGACGGGAACTCCACCTTTAGGGCATCTCCGTGGATTATCTCCACATTGTCCCACCTGTATTCGTTTCTCAATATCTTGATGATTCTGGAGTCCTTCTCAATAGCATAGACTTTTTTTGCGACTTTACTCAGCTCATCCGTAAGAACCCCAAGCCCGGGCCCTATCTCAAGAACACTCTCATTCCTTCTAATTTCCGCCCTTTCAACTTCTCTTTTCACAACATCTCTGATTATCAGAAAATTCTGTCCCAAGCTGGAATTTGGACGAATACCGTATTTTGAGAGAAGCTCAAAAATTTTAGAATTGAGCATGGAGCTCCCCTAGCGGAAGAGTCTGTTGTGTCCGACGAAGAGTCTGTATTTGTCCTTTCCCTCTATTTCATCGAGCCCCCTCTTTGAGATCATCTTTACCGGATCTGGGAGTCCCTTTACTCTATGCTTCAGGTCTTCAAAGCTTTCAAATGGTTTGCTTTTTCTCTGCTCCAGTATCTCCCACATATGTTTTTTCCCTATTCCGGGTAGGAGTTCCAGGCTGTGAAGCCTGTTAGTTATTGGAGGTGCCATGTTGAAGAACTTGATGAAGTGCTCCTCATTCGCTTTTACTATCTCCTCTATCACGTATGGAAGCTCAGCCTTTGCCGTCGGGGTCAAATCGCTGTAGTAAATCTTTCTCTTTATCTTCAGAATCTTCTCCCTCACTCCCTTGCCTATGAAAATCCTCTCATAAAGCATCAGATCGGTTTTGGGCACAACTTCAAGAAGTGTGAAAGCCTTTTCACCGATAACCTGAGCTAAGGGCTCTTTTTCAATAATCCTGTTGTGATCTATATCTACGTAGCCCAGGGGCATGTAATCCAGCACGTAAGCATAATCTTCATACTCTGCGTGCCTTATTTTCTTTTTATTCATGCTAGGTCCGTAAGATGGATATCCTCTCATTGTTTCTCCCCCGAGAATTATACTCACTAACGCTTTTTATACTTTTGTGCTGGGAGGGGATAAAGGAAAAAAGAAGAGCTACTCCTTTCTATACCCATCGAGAATTTTGACTATCTTCTCAGCCTCTTCCTTTGTGGGCATGTGCTCTTCCTTTGCGAAGATGATACGGATGTCAAAGTAATCTTCAGGCATTATGTCAACAAGCTTCGTTGCCATTCTATCGTCTATCCATTCAAAGGCTTCCATGAGCTTCTGCTTAACTTCTTGAACTTTCTCAGGGCTTATTTTGCTAAACCTCTCCGTGTGCTCCAGACTAAGTCTTGCTTCATAGTGGAGGGGTTCCTCGGGATTTACCTTGAGGCCCTCCTCCAGCTCCTTCTTGAGTATAACCTGAGCCTCTGCAATGCTCACATATTTTTCATCAATTTTCTTTCTACCTATCATCTTGGGTCACTTTTGAGGTCTTAAATGAACGGGGTGGATGAAAAATGTCTTGCTCTTACCGCCGTCCATGAGCTGGACAACGTAGGCATCTCCCCTCCTTCCCACAACCGTTCCTGTTCTTCCGTGGAATCTCGGGTCCGGCATACCCTTATGGTAGCTTGGCTCGATAACTATGTGAACCCTCTGACCAACCTCAAACTCCCTCAGGAACCTCGTTAATGGAGGTAAACCTCTCCTCCTTGGATGTTTGCTCAGTTTACCTCTGGTTTTCCTCCTTGGTGTGTGTGCCTTTTGAACCATCTTCAATCACCTCTACATTTACCACATCTAAAGCTTCACATACGGCACTCTTGCCGATTATTTCAGATACGGACGGGGTCGTTCGCCCCATATCTCCCGATATAAGCTCCTTTATGTACAAACCGCCTTCGCAAAATATTCTCAGCTTAAGGTGTTTTCCATCAATCACTTTGCCACTCACTTTATAAACTTTTCTAACACGCGTCAAATCGCTTCTCCTCTTTAAAACCCTTTGAGGCGTTTTTTGTACAATCTCTGCACCTCCAAGCCTCTGGACGATTTTCCTTAGATCCGCCCCGTTCACCCCTTCCTCCACATAAACCAGGGCTTCGTACTCCTTATCATGCCTCTCGCTCAGCAATCGCTCCATTTCCTCCCGGGTGGCGAACCTTAAATCAAAAACTTCAATCTTTCCGCTTTTGCCAATCTCCTCCGCGATTTTCTCCAAATTCGCGTGTCTTTTTTTGGCTCTCTTAATCTCAACGAAAAAGGGTCTTCCGTTTCCAAGCATCCTGACATCAATATCCTCCCTCCCGGCGCCGTGAAAAACCGCCTTCCCTTTAAAAGCATTCCCAAAGGGTTTGCATATTATCGAGGCAACACTCTCGCCGTATCCCTTAAGGGGAGTTTGAGGCATGCCCCTCACGAGTTTCCTGTAGCGACCGTAGACATATACGGGCTTTATCTCAATTCTAACCTTCTCCTTGTAGGGATCTATTATGAATTTAACATCCGGATTTTTCCTGTTGACCTTTTTATTAAGCTTCCTCTCCAGAATTTTCCCCACTTCCCTGTTAAATTCTCGGTTTATGGGTTCCCAATATAACCCAAATTTCTCAAAAATTTCCTTCTCCCTGTTCAGGATTTCCTCTGGAAAACTGGAGCCGACCAAAAAAGTCTCAAATTCCAGCATTTTTGCTTTGTCTATACAAAGCAAAGCGTAATCCTCAAGTCTGTCAAATATACCTCCGCATATCTCGCATTCTTCTTCTTTCAGGGGTTTCTTTTCCTCAAGTGCTCTCTCCATATTCAGCACAAACCTTATAGCTCTCCCCCTTTCCTCATTACTTCCCTTTCCAAGCTTTGCAAACCCCCTTCCAAGGCAATGGTTGCACAGTTTATGCTTCTCAAGAACCTCTGCGGCTTTCTCTATTATCATATCCCCCACCAACATGTATTTATAATGCTCCCAGGGATTATTAATGATGCCTATGATGACAAGAAGGCAGAAGATAATAAAGCTTTTGGAGGAGAGAGATTACAGCGTGAGTGAACTTGCCCTGCTGCTTGACATGCGAGGTAAAGGAAGCTCTAAAATTATACTCGAAGACCTCAGGGCAATTTCAAAAACCCTTAAGCGTGAGGGAAAAGTTCTTTTGATACAGCCAGCCCGGTGCAGAAACTGCGGTTTTATCTTTAAACCTGAAATAAAAGTCCCATCCAAATGCCCAAAGTGCCGCTCTACATGGATTGAAGAGCCAAGGTTTAGGATATCCCTCAAGTAGATTGTCATTTCTCTAAATTTTATCCGTTCCAGGCGTTCATTCTTGTCATCTGTTCAACCTCAAAGTTTATATTAAGTGGCCGTAAAGTATTGGCAGAGCTATAAAATTGACTTCATCGTCGGAGGTATTAGCATGAGAAGGATAGAGCGCTTTATGAAAGAGAAGGGAATTAATGTGGGTGATTATGTCAGGGTTATAGAAAGGGAGAATGGAAACAGTGTGGAGTATGAGGGAATTGTTATGATGCCCTACGAACTCTCAAGCGGTGAGACCCTCACGCTGAAGCTCGACAATGGATACAATATTGGAATCTTGGTTGATCAGATCCTTGATGTTCAGATTATCGAGAGGGCGGAGCCAAAGGGGACTAAAACATTTAAGAACATCCTTCCCAAGAGAAGAGAGCTTCCAAATGTAACAATCTTCGGAACAGGGGGTACTATAGCATCCAAAATCGATTATAAAACGGGAGCTGTACACGCCGCATTCACCGCGGAAGAACTTGCAATGGCAGTTCCCGAGATATTTGACATAGCAAACATAACCCCCAAGCTCCTCTTCAACATACTGAGCGAGGACATGACACTAGAATATTGGATTAAAATAGCACATGAAGTTGCAAATGCATTAAATAGTGGGGAAGATGGTGTGGTGATAGGGCACGGGACAGACACGATGGGCTACACCGCTGCAGCGCTTAGCTTTATGCTACGCGATTTGGGGAAGCCCGTAATTCTCGTGGGATCTCAGAGGAGCAGTGATAGACCATCAAGTGATGCAGCTATGAACTTAACGTGCTCCACGAGGATGGCAACGGCAGATTTTGGAGAAGTCGCCATAGTCATGCATGGAGAGACGGGAGATACCTACTGCCTGGCACATAGGGGAACCAAAGCCAGAAAGATGCACACATCCAGAAGGGACGCCTTTAGGAGCATAAATGACGTTCCGATAGCCAGGATATGGGCGAATGGTGAGATTGAATTCCTTAGGGAAGACTACCGGAGAAGGAGCGAGAGTGAGGTTTGGGTGGATGACAAAATGGAAGAAAAGGTCGCTCTTATCAAATCATTCCCGGGTATGCAGGGTGAGATAATAGATTTCTTCGTTGATAAGGGTTATAAGGGGCTTGTAATCGAAGGGACTGGACTTGGACACACCCCCACATATGTGATAGATGCTATAAAGAGAGCAACAGAGGAGGGCATTGCAGTTTGCATAACCAGTCAGTGCCTCTATGGAAGGGTCAACCTGAACGTTTACTCCACTGGAAGAAAACTTCTCAAGGCGGGCGTTATACCGTGCGAGGACATGCTCCCCGAGACGGCTTATGTGAAGCTCATGTGGGTCTTGGGACACACTGCGGACATGAACGAGGTCAAACGCATGATGCTCACGAACTATGCCGGGGAGATAACTCCATATACGAGGTTTGATACATATCTGAGGTGAGAAAGATGGACTATGGGGAACTTGGTTTAAAGGTCGGTTTGGAGATTCACCGCCAGCTCGATACTAAAAAGCTGTTTTCACCCGTACCCAGCGAGCTCCATGACGAGGTGGACTTTCACTTTGAGCGCAGGTTGAGGCCAACAATGAGCGAGCTTGGGGAGATAGACCAAGCAGCGCTGGAGGAGTTTAAGAAGGGGAGAACCTTCGTATACGAGGGAACATATGGATACAGTGACCTCGTTTATATGGATGAGGAACCTCCCCATATGCCTGATGAAGAAGCTCTAAAAGTATCCCTCCAGATATCCTATCTCCTAAATGCAACACCGGTTGATGAGGTTCATTTTATGCGCAAGATAGTTATAGATGGTTCCAATGTTTCGGGCTTTCAGAGAACTGCCATAGTGGGCATGAACGGGAAGGTGGACACCCCTTGGGGAAGTGTGGGGATTCCAACCATATGCTTGGAAGAGGATGCTTGTAGAATTGTGGAGAGAGAGGATGGAAGGGTTATATACCGGCTTGATCGTCTGGGGATTCCCCTAATTGAAATAGCAACAACTCCCGACATACACCATCCGGAGCAGGCAAAGATCGTGGCAAAGTACATTGGAGATGCCCTGAGGGCAACGCGCAAGGTAAAGAGAGGTCTCGGGACAATCAGACAGGATTTGAATGTTTCAATTAGGGGCGGTGCGAGGATAGAGATTAAAGGTGTTCAGGAGCTCGATATGATTCCCATAATCATAGAGCGTGAGGTCGAAAGGCAGATCAATCTTCTAAAAATAAAGGAAGCACTTAAGGAAAGGGGAGTTAGAGAGGATGAGCTCGAGGAGAAGTTCCACGACGTTAGCGAAATTTTTGAGGGTACCTCCTCAAAGATAATTGCACGTACACTGAAGAGGGGAGGTAAGGTTCTCGCGGTTAAGCTTCCAAAGTTCAGGGGATTGATAGGCTTTGAAATTCAGCCTGGAAGGAGATTGGGAACTGAAATGGCGGATAGGGCTAGGAAATACGTGAAGGGCATATTCCATATTGATGAATTACCCAATTATGGAATTACAGAGGAGGAAGTCAATGCGATCATTGAAAGGCTTGAGCTCGGGGAAAGGGATGCATTTGTGCTGGTTGCTGCCGAAGAGGAAACGGCGAGGAAAGCCCTAAAGGAGGTTCTCCAAAGGGCCAGGGAAGCACTTCAAGGAGTTCCTGAGGAAACGAGGAGGGCTCTGCCAGATGGAAACACCCAATATATGAGGCCGCTACCCGGAAAGGCTAGGATGTATCCGGAAACGGATATACCGCCCATCCTGGTAACCCCCGAAATTAAAGAGGAGATCCTAGCGAAGCTTCCGGAATTGCCTCAAGCCAGGATCGAACGTTATGTTAGAGAGTTCAAGATTGATAGGAGCCTTGCGGAAACTCTGGTAAATGATGAACGTGATGAACTCTTTGAGGAACTCATAGAGAGGGGAGTTAAGC
>QMUB01000032.1 GCA_003663695.1 Thermococci archaeon
CTTTCCCGTGAATATCACATTTCTCGCTTATGAGAGGAACATTACACTCTTCACACCAGTAGATATGAGCTCTACCCAGGAATACAGGACCCTTTTTCATCTCATTCACCTGAAGGGAAGAAGGAGGAAGGGTTTATAACGGTTGGGTTTTCCTAATTTTCACTTCCCCTTTCTTTCTTCCAGTTTAGCGGCAACAAAAGCCAGACCAAGTATAAAGATTACTCCTGCCAAAAATCCTCCCCCTCCAAAAATGAGCTTCTTTTTCAAAGGAATAACTTCTATGGTGTTGTTCTGAACTACAATTTTTGGAACTGTTACCGTTTTTTCTATGGTCTCTGTAACGGTGGATGTGTTTTGAACCACCGTACTCCCATTTTTCTCAATAATCGTCGGGGAAATAGCAGTAACATTCAGTATCGTGGAGTTTTGGAAGAGCTCATCACCTTCCTTCACGACTGCGCTGACTTCATAAGTTCCCTCCTTGCTCGGTACAAGTGTTAGAGGATAAATAATCTCACTGCCCGGTTCGAGTTTGCCCCGCAGGTAGAGCCATTTACCATAGAGGGTGAAGTTCTCTGCTATAACTCCCATGCTTTTGGGGACTGCTAGGGTGAGTTCATAGGGTCCGTAGGTGTTTCCTTTATTCACAATGGTGATGTTCAGGGGCAGTGCCTGTCCTATTTTCCCTCCTGTGCCGTTTATTTCCACTTTATATTCAGGCTTAGCCCTATTGACATATATGCTCCTCACCTCGGAGGAGAAGGATATCTCTCCAAAACCATAACATGAAAGCTGATATGGCGCATGGGCTATGACTTCTATGTTCCCTATGGTTAGATTGCCCGCATTTTCAGGTATTAGTGTAATCAGGAATTCAAATTTTTGACCAGTCTTTAAGAGGGATATGTATTTTGGATAGTCCCCCGCAATTTTGAAATCCCCTGATATCTTCGGATTTATCTCTATGTATCTCAGATCAACGCTCCCTTTATTTTCAAGCACAACCCTTGCTTTGAATGCCCCATACTGCAGTGCTCCTTCAGGTGTTTTAAAGGAGACATTGAGAAATGCCGTGTCCTCTATCTTTGGGATTTTATCCTTTTCAAGAAATATTATTGCCTTAATGCTCTTCTCATTATTTTTCTCCTGGATTCCAAGTGCTCCTAGGTGGAGACCCCCGTAGGAAATCATATGAGCTACGCTAATCAAGCCGCTTTTAAGTGGCATCCCGCAGGGGTTTTTAATAGTTACATAAGCACTATCCGAGAAAATCTTGTCAATGCTCACCAAATAGGGACCAATTTTTGTTGTTTTTCCTTCTACCATATCCCCATAAAACGCTGGAGAAATTTTGGCATTTATATATGCTCCCTTCAGCCTGACTTTGAGCTTTAAATAATTGGAACCCAGCAGGTCATCAACGGAAATTTTCAGATCATCTGTTTCTAAAGTTTCTCCAACCTTAACCCAGTAGTCTTCCCCATTTATTTCAATCTTTACAAGCTCATTGAGGTTATTCTCCTCACTTGACACACTGTAATCCTTGAAGGTTATGTTCCACGCATAAATGCTCTTTGGAACACCTTTGTAGAGGTATCCATCAAGGAGGAGAGGCATTGGAGTTAGACTTATAGAGAGACTTTCAAAGTTTATATTTCCCCCCTTATAGGTGAAACTCTTGCTCACGTTTTTATAACTTATCAAAACATTTGCTTGGCTTTCGGAGACGGAATTAAGGGTGATCCTATAGCCACCGAATGCCAGAGACTCTCCCTCCATGAGATATGGAAAGCTCAAGCTCAAATTAGCATACCCTCGCTCATCCAAGAGCACATTGTCCATATATAGAGTGTAACCATCGAGCTTTTCAGAGCTTTTCAGAGCCACAATGCTCATTTTATCATTGAAAGATACCAATAGAGAGCCATCTCTTGGCGATATGTCCTTTAGGAGAATATTATCCTCTCCTACCGAAATATCAGAGGGCACAGGGACCCATCCTTTAATTACCGATGCCGCGCTTACATTGGGAATTGCTACGAGCAGAAGAAACAAGACAACAATAACTCTTTTCACATTCCCACCCCCATCAAAGGCCATATCAATCCTGCAAATGTCATCATCTTTTCCATTATGAATTCTCCAAGGTACATGGAGATTGCGGATATCCATACCAAGACAACAAACTGGTAGAGAGTGATACCCAAATGACCTCCATCCGCAAGCTTTACGGATAGTGAAGATAATAAAGAGTGTAGAATCAAGATGGCGACCAAGATGTAGCTCGTAAGCTGAAGGCCAGAGGAAGACGGCACAAAGATTATGCTCTGGAGGAAATCACCCGTAATTGGCAGATTTGAAAAGAGATGAGTCATGTATGCAGCCACTTGGAAAGCCGATGAAACGGAGAATGCAAATGCACCTGTTATTCCGTATATGACACCCTTAAAGCTTGATACATTCTGCTGTCTTTTCCTCCTTAATCTAACCAGCCTTTCAAAATTCCTGGATATGACCATTCCAATATATTCTGGCTCTGCCCCCAATCTTATGCTCTTTTTGAATATTTCGGAGAAAATGCTTATGAGCCAGCTCCCTGTGTCAGAGACAAAAAATTCCCACGCCTTTGAATCATCAATACGCATCGAAACCCTGCGGTTTAAGTTTCTAATATCCTGCGTGAGAGTTCCGAAATCATGGGAACTCAGGTATTTCAGTACAAGATGCATCGAAGCTCCACTTGCAGCCAGTGAAGAGCTCAAGCTCCTTATGAAAGCAGGGAAATTCTCATCCTTTATCATTATGCTCTCTTCTTCCTTCTGCAATACCCATCCAACATACGCAAGAGGAGTTAGAATTAGTGCAATCCGAATTAGAAGAGGGAGATCGAACCTGGGTGTTATTACGAGCATGCAAACAATGAAGAGCAGGATGCTTCCGGTTATGGATATTAGTATGCTTCTTATGAACTTCTCTTTTCTCTGTGGTATCATAGCATTTTCTGCCCATATCCTGTCCTCAGGCATCCTGTGCTTTATTATGACCAAAACGCCAATTTCCGTTGCCAAAACAAGAACAAAAGTGAAAATGCTCAGACTAACTATATCCTGACCCGTTATGATAGGGCCAATTATAATGAAGGTCACCATAAAAACCACCGAGATAATTAGGGATGAGTAAACTTCCTTAAAAATATCCAGATCATAGAGTGCTCCTTCATAAAAGGTTTCATAATCATCCATGACTGTTTTCTGCTCTTGCAGGAGGTAATCCGTTAGTTCAACGCCGCTATCTAGAGAGTAGGCAAGTCTCTCAAGGAAATCCGAAAAAACTTTGCTAGGGCTTCTCTTAGCGAGAAATCGCAAGGCTTCTGGCATTCCCCTATGGAGCTTGGCTATCAAATAGTAAGCCTTTTCCATCTCCTTTGAAATGGGCTCCAACACTTTTTCCCGGGAGATATTAAGCAGCAGCTCACTTCTGCTAACATCGCTCGTTGAAAGGACAGCAAAATATGTAGCAAAGAATGGTATTTTCGAGTTTATTTTGACCTTCTTGCTGCTTGCAGTGGCATAGGGGTAAAATACGCCATAGATTAAGGGGAGAACCGGAATAGCATAGAGCGCAATTGTGATCGTGCGGGAGAGTGATACAAAGCGGGAAAGGATAGATATGAGCACAAAGAGGAGTATAGACGCCCCTAAGCTTGGCAGTAACACTTTTCTCAAGTACGTCCTTATCGTTAGATCCGTCTGCACAAATATTCCCGCTTTGTTTTTTGCCATTTCAATCACAACCTGAAGCTCAATCCCTCTATGCCCCTCTCATAAAATCCCTTTATCTCTTTATGAACGGAGTAATAATCCGTTATGCCGAGCTCAATCATCCTCTTGATTATTCTGGCTCTAAGAAAGAGCTCATTGTAAATTTCTTTGGGATCCTCATAACCCGCCACCTCTGCAATCTTCCTCTCCAGAATGTAGGAGTTGTTCATACCCCTGAATATATGCCTATCACTCACAGGATCCCACTCAAAAACGTTCCTCGTGGCAACTCCCCCAAGCTCTTCATAGTATCCCTCAATTTCCACAACACTCAAAACCCTCCTAAGGAATTTGCCCTTCACATAAACCGCCTGCTGGAAGAGGGCTATGTTGAGATTGTCTATGAACGTCACGGGGATGTTGATAGGCGAACCCGTGAAACGCTGTATCATCTTTTTAATGTCGCCCGCGTGGAATGTGCTCATGACAGGGTGCCCCGTCTGCATAGCCTGGAATGCAATAGCACCCTCTGCACCCCTAATCTCACCCACGATAATATAATTCGGTCTAGAACGGAGGGCGGCTTTAAGAAGGTCAAAAAGTGTTACCCTGCTCTCCTCGGGACCCCTTTCTCTAGTAGTTAGGCGCTGCCAGGTGGGATGGGGTACTATAACTTCAGGAGTATCCTCGGCGGTGTATATTTTTGCATCCGGCTTTATGAAGGGAATTATTGAGTTCAAGGTCGTTGTCTTTCCGCTCGCCGTCTCACCGCAAACGAAAACACTCATACCGTATTCAAGAGCAATCCATAGATATGCCGCAACTTCCGCGGAGAATGTATTCCAGTTGACGAGTTGGACCACGCTTAATGGAGTTGCAGAGAACTTTCTTATCGTGGCTGAAGGGCCCTTTATGCTCACGTCCGGGCTGTATATTATGTTAATTCTCGAACCATCGGGAAGTGTTCCATCGACCACTGGATTTTTATCGCTTACAGGTCTTCCCATGCGCTCGCTCAAATTTTTGAAATAGTCTGCCAGCTTTATATTATCCCCAAAGGTTATATTGGTTGGGAGTGCCTCAAAAATTTTGTGAATCAGAGAAACATAGTTTGCACCTATAATGTGGATATCCTCAATATAAGGGTCTTTCATGAGAACATCCAGAGGCCCAATTCCTATTATATCTCTCTTCAGCAGATATTTAAACTTCTCAAACTCCGTCTTTGATAGTTCAAACTTGTTTCTGTTAAATAGCCCTCCCTTCCTCAATTTGGAAACCGCCTCACTGAAAAGTTCATCTAAAAAAAGCTCGAATTCCTCCTTTTCTTCGGGAATTCTTCTAGTTGGAGCCAGCTCCAGGAGCTTATCCTTAATCATCTCATACTTTGCTTCTTCCTCCGCATTTTCAATCCTCGGTTCTATAACGATATATTTACGATTCGTCTTTGGATCCCCGTATATATGAATGAAAATGGGATCTCCTACAGTGTAGAGTATGTTTGGATACTTTATCTCCTTCATGCTCCGGCTGAGCTGGACGTGAAACTCCGGAAGCTTGGCATACTTCTTAACGAATTCATTAACATATTTCCTGAGATGGGGATTCCTCGCCATGGCAACTTCCAGAGTTTCACTAATCCTCTCAGCCATATCACACCACCGCTGCAATCTCCACTATGAATCCAACCCGGGGTTCCACTCTAAAGGGTATTATTTTTTGAAATATCCCCATAGCATTGTTATATTTCACTATGGTGGCAGAATTCTTCAAATCACCCCCAAACACCTTAACCTGAAGCCGTATCAAAATGCTGGAGACCTCTTCGAGGGTGGAAAGAACCTTTTCATCCATCTCATTAGGGTTTACGGTCATTATTATGACCTTATTTAGTGAGCTCAGCTTTTTTAGGTGCTCCGTTAAACGACGCAGTTCTTCTTCCTTTAATTCTCGAGGAAATATTGAGGATATGCTGTCAATTATAACGACCTGTTTTTCCCAGAGCCGTGGCTCTCCAAGAAAGCGGGGAAGAAACTTCTCCTTTTTGGATACGCTTGTCATCAGAGGATAGAGAGATATAAAGAGCAGCTTCCTCTTGATGAGCTCGTGAATTATGCCGTATCCAAGTGAATCCATCTGATTGATAAACTCGGGTGTCGTATACTGGCTCGAAACATATGCCACGGAATAATCATTTTTTAAAAAACCGTAAAGGAGCCTCTGAGAAAAGATGGACTTGCCCGTACCCCTATCGCCCTCTATTACAACTATGCTCCCCCCGGGGATTCCCCCTCCAAGCCGCCTATGAAGCTCATCGTTTGGTATCTGAATCTTGAGTAGGGCTCCCATCTTCATCACCTCGCACTTTACACTTTGAATACCAGAGATCTCTTCTCACCGTTTTCCACAACGATTGTTATCTTATGATAACCGGATGATAGGGAAGTATTCACATGAATCGAACCTATATCATAGGGATAAAGCATGCTCGATGATGAATCATTCAAATTTGTGAAGGTCAGATTCGACGGAGGGATTAGATTTCCATCAATGAAGACTACGACCGTATTTTCATCAAACATGAAGGAAACCTTTCCCGTGTTTTTTACATAAAACACATAAGCACCGCTCTCAGTGGGTATATTCTCTGCATCATTTATGATTGCAAAGTCCAGCTTCAAGCTATAAGCCAGATGCTCCCCCTTAACATTTATGCCATCTGAAATGTCTTGGGTGACAACGTAGAGTCCCCCAGCTATGACTCCTGCAATTAGCAGTGAAGCTATGAATAGCACGAGCTCCGAAATCACGCCACTTGCCATCCTCAGCCCTCCAAGGGGCAATACCATGCATCACTAATTATCACCGCTTCTCCCTGAGTCTGATTTGGATCAAGCCATTCCCATTGCCATTTTATCTTTAGAGAGCATCCATTATCCACAACAGTGACTAATGAGTGAATATCTGTTGTTTTAGGCACGTTCTGCACGGTTATGGTTATCCATTCCCCGGGGAGCACATATTCTTTATTCTGGACAGCAACATCTACGGAATTAAGATTACCATCATATATGAAGTTCCAGAGATCCGGGGATAGCGTGCCACCCTCATTCGTCAAATTGAAGGTTATATCATAAACTGAAACATTCGAATTGGTTTCATATGTATAATCATTCAGGCTTAAGCGGGAGTTCTTCAGGTTAACCATAGCCTCATCATGGTAGTTGCTCGCATCTAGGACGGAAATATAAGTATTCTCAAAGGAAGTATATAACATCCCAAAGGCAACCAGAGCCGATGTGAATAAAATCGCGAAGGTCGCTGAAACACTGAACCCCATGGTTATCCCCTAAACACCGTAAACTTGCTCCAACACCCTGTTCATCATCTTAATTTCCCTTTCTATTGAATCCAAAACCTCCCTTGTCACCCTCCCCCCTCTAAGGCGCTCTATGAAGAGCAGAGATATCAAATGATCCTGAATTGTCAGCTTATCCTCAGGCCTCCAATTGGGCTCCCTATAGTGAGGTTTGGTCCCATTCGCATAGGTCAGCAGAGTGTTTAGCACATTCTCCGAAATCCATCCAATCCTGTAGTAAAACTCTAAGACGTTCTCAAGATTTTGTATGCCTGCCTTATCAATAAGGAAGCCCAACCATTTCAAAGCTATCATAGTTGAGACCATATCATCAGGAAGCCTTTCAAGCCTGGCCTTACCAACCTGCTGAACGGTTAAAACCTCCCTAATATCCTGGGGAATTTTAAATTCCTCTCCCATTTCCTTCTCCTCCTCTTTAAATTCTACCTCCTTTTCAAGTGTAGAAGGCTCAACATACTCCTGATTGGTGATTTCATTATCGGAATAACCGGGAATCGCCGTTGAAGCTGTATTCACCGAAGATGCACCCACCAAATGCTCTCTTACCTCCTTGAGATACTTTCCAATTTCCTCGACCCTCCTATCCAGTTTCGTAAGTCTCTCGACCTGGCTGGAATAGTTTTCTAGCACCTTATCGATAATTAAATCCACCTGTTCGGGTGTGAGTATGTCCATCTTGGACACCAGCTTATCCTGAAGCTCCTTTATTATAATCGTGGGCACTTTTCCCTGCAGCCTCTGGAGTTTTTTCTCGATTTCTTGCTCGAGCATCATTTTTCTCCCTCCGCAAGGACTTCGTAAATTACTTTATCCAAATCAATACCATGATAAGCCAGCAACCTTAAATCCGCCTTTATTTGGGCTATTTCTTTCCTCAATTCGTCGAGCTCCTGCTTCAGATCCTGGATCTCTCCAACTATTGGGTTCTCACTTTCTAGATCTTTGAAAGGATTTATCTCCTGTGATACCACCTCATATAGCATCATGACGTCCCTAATTGTCTTGTTCAGACTCTCCACCTCATCCCTGATCTCCTGGATTTGGGCTTTAAGGGTATCAATGCTTACCTTTATCCTTGGAATATCGTTCTCGATCTCATTCATCCTCACCATCATTTGAGTTAAGGCTTCTTCCTCCTCTTTTTTCCTTTCTTCATTTTCTACTTCTGGTTGGACAATTTCGGGAGTTTCTTCCTCTTCCTTCTTGGTTTTCTCCTCCTTTTCCTTTTTGAATTTGTTCTTGAGGTATGCGAATGACATCCTGGCCCCTCCAAAAAGTTAATGAAAAAGAAATTTTGCAAAAAATTAAAGAGCTCACTTGAGTTCTATTACAGTGTCTGTTCCGTAGCTTGGCGGTGTAGTTACCTTGGTGTAACCAGA
>QMUB01000033.1 GCA_003663695.1 Thermococci archaeon
GAGGAGGTTGGAGAAGAACAGCAAAAGCCCCAATTTGCAAAGAAAAGGGGCATTGTGGTCTATGTGGATTCAAGAGAGCTCAAAAGTCAGGTTCCCAAGCATTTGAAAGATTTGGGTTCGGAGATTCAGGTGAAAACACTCGATATTGGAGATTATGTTGTGAGTGAAGATGTGGCAGTGGAGAGGAAGTCGGCAAACGATTTCATACAGTCCATAATAGATGGCCGTCTCTTTGAACAGATGGGGCGCTTAAAGGAAGCGTATATGAGACCGGTATTGATCGTGGAAGGGCAGCTCTATGGTATTCGAAACGTTCACCCCAATGCAATAAGAGGGGCTCTGGCAGCTGTTGCCCTCGACTGGGGAATTCCCTTGCTTTTCTCAAACGATGCCCGAGAGACAGCCCAGTTCATCTACCTAATAGCCAAGAGAGAGCAGGAAGAGAGAAAGAAAGAGGTTTCCCTTAGAGGGGAGAAGAAGGCGTTAACTCTGGGTGAGAGACAGAGGCTCATTGTGGAAGGACTTCCAAATGTCTCAGCTACACTTGCAAAACGCCTCTTGAAACACTTTGGAAGCGTTGAGAGTGTATTCACTGCCACCGAGGAGGAACTTATGGAGGTGGAGGGAATAGGTGAAAAGAAAGCCAAGGAAATAAGGAGGGTGATTACTGCACCTTATGTGGAGGAGGACTAAAGGAGCGGCTTCCTTTTGACCCTTCCTCCCGGCTTTTCCTCCTCGAAAATCTCGGCTGTGAACCTGTAAACCTTTGTGGTTTCTTCGAGCCAGCAATCCGGGGGGAGTCCCGCCTTCCAGCATGTCTGGCTCAAAAATTCCTCCTCATCCCATCCCCACTCTACAGGTACCTGCGGAAGTAAAAGCCCGCTGTAAATACCCTTTTCGACTATCAAGCCATCCCTTCCAACTTTAATCTTGTTTGCCCTTTCCCTAGGTTTTCCTTCTATGAGTTCAGGAGGTGTGAGGACACTAACCTCAAGAACCAGAGAGTCCAGCTCCCTCTCCTCCACGGGAGGAAAGCGAGGATCATCAAAGGCTGCATAAATCGCCGCTTTTATTGTGGCTTTTACCAGGGGGTAGATAGGCATGGGAAATCCAATACATCCCCTAAGGGCCCTTTGTGGGGGAACATTATAGCGATTCAGCGTAACAAAAACCCCCATCTTTTCCCAGAGTTCCTGAGGCGTATCCTCCGGGGGCTCAATTTCCTTTCCATTTTTCAGATACCCTTCTATTGCCTTTCTCGCAAGCCTGATAAGAAACTCACCATGTTCGTCGCTAATTTTATACATATCATCACCCTTTAATGGTTCCCCCTCAAAATATTTAATATCACCGCTGGAGCGGGATTCTTTCCACTTCAATCCTGTCCCATGTGGGATATTCCTCGATGATATAAAAGCGCACATCACCTTCAATCGCATCTACAATCTCCAGAGCAACTTCTTCTGGCATTTCTATGCGCTTCTTCTTTTTATTTACATAGAGCCATTCCTCGGGAACGCCCGCTTCTTCAACAAGCAGTGAGTAGAGTTCTTCCAGATCCTCATACTCTGCCACTCCAAAACGGAGGGTTCCATCTTCCGTCATCTCCTGGTATTGCCTCGCAACATTTCTCGCCATTCGCTTTAGACGGTTCCTCAGCTGGACGGCATCCTTAAGCCTGGCGGTGCAGAGGTGATAGTTCAAATTGGTGTTCTTCTCACCCCATTCAAGTATTTGAATGCCAAGCTCCAGGCTTCCTTTTATCGCCGAGCTTTCATTGCTTACCGGTTTAAATCCTCTATCAAAGAGCGCCCTTAGATTTGTCTCACTGAACTCAAGCTCGTTTATATTGAGGAACTTTGCTCCGATGGAATCGAGAAACCCTGCATACCACTTTATCCTATCTCCCTGACCGGGGATTGAAGGAACTTCCCCCCCAAACTCCCAATCAAAATCCCGGGCGTTTTTGATATTTTCAATCTCCCTTTGGAAGAGCTTTGATTTTGGGTTGAAGAGGTCGGGATGAAAGCGAATCTCATCCAGGCCCGCATCGTAGAGTTTTTCAAGGGTTTTTCCGGTAGCTAGAGCTCCCGTTGTGTAGAGATGTATGTGAAATTCCTTTCCAAAATTTTCCTTCAATAGCTTGATATATCCCACAGTCCTGTCGAGCCTCGCCAAAGGATCTCCTCCCGTCACACCAGCTCCGAGAGCTTCCTGAATTCTGGCTTCCTCAAGAATCTCACGCTTTTCGTTTACCGGTCTCTCATTGGCGTATACGACATCCCCTCTTCTCCATGGGCTCAAAGGACAATAGTAGCAATCTCTAGGGCATATTCCTGTAGTAAAGAGCACGAGCTTTGCCCCTTTAACACAGAGCTTGCATCCCTCAGGTAGCTCCCCCACAACGTATGAATAATAACCGCTCTCCCTCATGAACCCACCAAAAGAAAAGGGAAAAAATACCTTATAAACCTTCACCGGACAATTATTCGATCCATCTGATTTAACCAAAATGATTTGAGGAGCTGGTGCATGATTATTTGAGGATTGTAACGAGCTCTTGGATATCCTTATTGCTCATTATTGCTTCAACTTCTTCCAGTATCTTGTCTTTCTGATTCAGTACCAAGGAGGGAGCTTCTATATCTCCGGGGATTATTATATGGATGTTTCCATACTTGAGCTTGGAAATTCCCAGGGTGCTGAAGAGAAACTTTTCATATTTCCTTATACCCTCATGCAGGAATTCCTCCATCACCTCCTTGGGGTATTTCAAATCTCCCCTCTTTAATGTCAGGGCGATATCCATTTTCAGTGCTTTTTTCTGTCCGAAATTTGTGTAGAACTCTTGAGCAGAGATAACAAAGCTCTCGACCTCTATTCCTTTCTCCTTTAGGAAAATTACAATTCCTCTGCCAAATCTCCTGAGCTCGGGGGTGTACCCATCCGGCGCATCCACCAGTATTTTTGATTTTTCATTTGTGGTTTCAGCGGAGGTTGTGAAATCTATTTTCAAGCCTCCTTTTGGTATGTAGAAAATAATGTTTCTGTCTCTGAATTTTTCATTTACCCTCTCAATGGCTTTATACACCACCGATTCTATTACCACCTCCTGATCATAGATAATATAACTCTTTGAATCATCCACCGCCAGATAAGTTGGAATGAGCAAAACCCGCCTCCCATCACTTAAAATTCTCTCCTCTGCCCTAACCAAAAATTTGACAACCTCCATTCCCAGAGTACGAATACCCCTAATGACATTATCCACATAATCGGAACGAATAATTTTGTGATACTGTTGATTATCAGCGAGAATTATTACCTCCTCAACCATTCTCTCACCACCACAACCTCTCTCGTTGTTGGATATGTAACAACATGTATATAAATTTTTCCCAAAAATTTAGACAAATTATAAAATACCCGCCAAATTATTGGAAAATTTGTATAAACACTGCTAAAAATTTGGAAATAATACAAAACACATTGTAAAAAATACAACAACAAATCAGGCTACATCCGTCTGTTCATATATGGAAACGTCCTTAATGTGCTTTATCAGCGTCTGATAAAAGAATTCCTTCATATTACTGGTCATATCATCATCGAGCAGAATATCTGCCTTCCTTGTTGATTTATAGTTTATCCTGTCTGCAGCTCTTATTAACCTCTCCAATATAGGAAGGAGCTGGATCATCAGGGCCCTGAAGAGCTCTGGGTATGCCTCTTCCTCTATCCCTTCGTCGCTCTCCAAGCCAATATAGAAGAGGTATCCCGACATCTGGACCATCATAACAAATTCAGTCTCGGCTATCTCAACGAAGGAAAAATTGTAATTCTTTGATTTGGCTGCGGCAATCATGGCTCCCTTTATGGAAATGATGACACTCTCCCCGTCTATGTCAAATATTAGGTCTTTTGCGAGCTCTCTCTGTGCTATCCCATAGAGGTTTATCATAACTATCCCCCTCTTATTCTGGATATATTTCCCTTTAAATCTTAGGTTAATTTAAATGTGCACTTTTATAACTGCCGGCACCAGCCGACTGAATTCTGAAAAGATTTATATTTCTCCCCACAACTTACCAGTGGGGTGATTGAATGGATCCTAAAAAAGCTGTCTTCAAAGAATCATCCATAGAAGGATTAGAGGAGATTCCCATAGAGGGGCCATGGCTGGAGGATTTGGGGAGATTGGAGGAGATTGTAAAAGGTTACACAAGAATAGGGTTTCAAGCTACCCACCTGGGGAAGGCCATTGAAATCTGGAAGAAGATTGAGAAAAAACGCGAGAAGGGTGAAGAAGTCCGGGTTTTTTTGGGATATACCTCCAACATAGTCTCTTCCGGATTGAGAGAGGTTATAGCATATCTCGTAAAACATAGAAAGGTTGATGTCATTGTTACAACTGCCGGCGGAATTGAGGAGGATTTCATAAAAGCTCTGAAGCCATTCATTCTTGGAGAGTGGAATGTTAATGATGCTTGGCTCAGGGAGCACGGGATAAACAGAATCGGCAACATCTTTGTTCCGAACGATCGCTATATTGAATTTGAAGGATATATGAGGGAGTTCTTCGATAGAATACTCGAAATTGAGAGAGAGCGTGGAGCTGTTACGGCAAGCGAGTTTATCCATGAACTTGGCAGATTTATGGATGAGAAGCTGGGAAAAGAGAAAGAGCACTCGATACTCTACTGGGCATATAAGAATGAGATTCCCATATTCTGCCCTGCAATAACGGATGGATCAATAGGGGACATGCTTTATTTCTATAAAGAGGAAAAGGGGGATAGAGAACTCCTTATAGATGTTGCAAATGATATAGTCAAACTAAACAATCTCGCCGTTGAAGCCAAGGAAACTGCATCCATAATCCTCGGAGGCTCCCTCCCAAAGCACTCGATAATAAATGCAAACCTCTTTAGAGAAGGAACAGACTATGCAATATACATAACCACAGCAATACCCTGGGATGGCTCTTTAAGCGGCGCTCCACCAAGTGAAGGGGTAAGCTGGGGGAAAATTAGGGCAAAAGCAGATTATGTTGAGATATGGGCAGATGCAACGCTGGTATTTCCAATCTTAGTCCACATGGTGATGAAAACATAGATTAGAGGATAGAAACATGAAAGAAAAGAAGATTCACTCCAAAGCTTCTTGGAGCTTCTCGAGAAACATCTTCTCGGGATAGGCTCCTTCAAAGGAGACCTTATCCTCTCCATCAACCCTTATTACGACCTTGGGAACTGCCATAACACTATATCTATCTGCAAGTTCTGGATACTCAATTGCTTCCACCATATCTCCCAAAATCCTGTTCTCCCCGGCGAGTGCATTTTCAAGCGCAAACTTGTGAGCCATTCTAACGGCCATCGGGCAGTAGGGGCATGTTGGAGTAACGAAAACGTATATCTGAACGTCCTTTCCAATGTTCTTAAGGGCTTCCTTTGTCTCGGGCATTAGATCCGTGCTGGCATTTGAAACATCCACTATATCCTCTAGGAATGCCCCGAATTCATGTCCTGCTGGAAGACCAAAGAACCTGACGCCCAAATCCTTCCCATCTTGTGTTATTACGGTTACAGGAGCCATTGAGATCCTGTACTTCTCGGCAAGCTCTTTTTCACTGTCAAAGTCATGGATTTCATATGAGACCAAATCGCTGAGCTCGCTGATTTCTTGGACGAGTTGCTTCAGCTGCTCGCAGTACTGGCAGTGATCCTTCCCCGTAAAGACAATAATCCTAACAGGATTAATTAACTTTGAGAAGAACTCTTCCCTAATAACCTTCTTATCTCCATCACTTATCAATCCCATTCTTCACACCTCCAATTCATCTAAAGGTTTATAACCTTCGGATGCAACATTTAATTAAATCTTTGCCAATTTAAAGTTATCAACCAATGGTTTAGGTGAACAATATATAAGCTTTACGCTACAAATTTGGGTAGGTGAGAACATGACTGAACCCGATATATTTTACATCATAGGGAATAAAGTTAGAAGGGATTTATTGAGTCACCTGACATGCACTGAGTGCTATTTTAGTCTCTTGAGCAATAAAGTTAGCGTCTCATCTACTGCCGTTTCAAAGCACCTGAAGATAATGGAGAGGGAAGGGGTTATCAAATCCTATGAGAAGGATGAACACTTCATCGGTCCGGCACGAAAGTACTACCGTATAACCCTTTCAAAAACATACATCGCCAGCGTGACCCCCAACCTCTTCTGGTACAGCGGGGTTGAGCTAAAAGATACCCTCGAAGAAATGAAGGAGTATTCTGTAGATTTAAGGGATTTAAAAAAGAGCCATGAGAACCTGCAGGAGATGGTAAGCGACTTCATCAAAGCCAACAGAAAATTAAAGGATGTTATTGATGCCCTCAGGGACGTTGAGAGCTACAGAAATCACCTAGTGAAGAGAATAAAAGAAACATACCTTACTGAAATAGGAGATATGACCCAGCTCGCAATCCTCCACTACCTCCTCCTCTACGGGGAAAGCTCCGTGGATGATCTGAGTGATGTTTTGGATCTGAAGGAAAGGGAAGTTTTAAGGAAGGCGGAGGAGTTGAGCAGGTTTGTTCCGTTAATCATAAAAGATAACTTTATTAAGATAGATGAAGCAGAGTTAAAAAAGAAGCTCCAAGAGTAAGATGGTAGGGGGGTTTGAAATGCCACTTCCAAAGGTTAAAATCGATGTAATCAGGGAAAAGTGCTATCTATGCGGCTCATGTGTTGCGGTCTGTCCGAAAGAAGCTATAATAATAGAAAATGACGAATGGATGTTTTTTCAGGAAAAATGCATCTCATGTAAGTTCTGTGTTTTAGCTTGTCCCGTAGGTGCTTTAAATGCTATACCACTGGAGGAGGAATGAGCTATGCGTTACGATGTTGTTGTAGTAGGTGCAGGTATCGCAGGTCCGATATTAGCAAGAAATCTCGCAAAGCAGGGATTCGATGTTCTCATGATTGATAAGAAAGCAGAGATCGGTTCCCCAAAGAGATGCGCGGAAGGACTTGGAATTGGAAACTTTAAAAAGTATGATATTCCTCTGGACAAACGCTTTATAAACAGAGAGATTTACGGTGCCGCTATCTATTCTCCAAACGGACATAAACTTGAGCTTAGATACAACAGGGTAAGTGGAGTTATTCTGGAAAGGAAAATCTTCGACAAGATGCTCGCTTACTATGCCGGCAAAGCCGGGGCAGAGGTTATGGCGAAGACAGAGGCAACAGGGCTTATAAGAAGCGACGGGAAAATCAAGGGGATAAAAGCAAGGCATGAAGGGGAACCCTTGGAGATTCACGCAGATATTATTGTTGCAGCGGATGGTGTGGAGAGCAGGGTTGCAAGGTGGGCAGGTATAAACAGCTTTTTACCCCCTCACGAGCTCGACTCTGCCTACGAGTACGAGATGATTTTGGAGGGCTTTGAGTTTGACCCTGATATGATACATCTCTATTTTGGAAATGAAGTTGCTCCAAGAGGTTATGTGTGGATATTCCCCAAGGACGATGACAGGGCAAACGTTGGAATTGGAATCAACGGGGATAACCCTAACACAGCCAAATACTACCTCGAAAAGTGGCTAAAGGAGAACAACATTAAGGGGAGCAAAATCCTCGAGGTAAATGTCGGCGGCGTTCCCGTTGGAGGCTTCTTGAAGGAGCTCACAAAGGAAAACGTTGTCGTGGTTGGGGATGCTGCCCGTCAGGTGAACCCGATGCACGGTGGAGGAATGGCCGAGGCAATGGAAGCCGCTACAATAGCATCAAAATGGATTTCAAGAGCACTTGAAGAGGGAGACCTGAGCCTTCTCGAGAACTACACCACCGAATGGTGGGCGAATGACGGGGAAAGACTCATGAAGGTGCTCGAGATAAGGAAGATAAGTGAAAAACTAAGCGATGATGAGCTGGACGCTGCCGTGCAGGCATTAAGCGGAGCAGATGCCGAGAAACTGGCTGCAGGAGACTATAGGCAGGTGTTTAAAACACTTATAAAGCACCCAAAAATTCTCCTAAAACCAAAGATGCTCAAATTATTGCGGGAAGCTCTATAGCTCTATTCCCTTTACTTTATCGCTGACATATCCCTCAAGAATCTCCACTTTAACTTCTCTGCTTTCCCCGGTCAAGTCACTCATAAGTTCAACACCCTTTGCGTAGTCCCAGAGCCTTCTCTTTGCATCATCGTCGATTTTTTCGCACATGATTATGATTTCCCTCTCATTCTCCCTTGAAACAATATCTATAACCCTCTTTGCATCACTGGCGGTAAACAGACCTTTCTTTTTAAAGAGCACGTACATCACCATAATTGTTTTATTATGTAATTAAATGATTAAAGATTTAAAGAAAAATCATTCGAAGAGATCTTCGAGCTTGACATCGATTTTGTCGGGGATGAATGGGAGGAGGTGACTTGTTGTTTTCGGTGAGTAACCCTCGTTCCTCTTAGCGAAATACATGACCTCTTCCTTGCTCGGGACTTTCC
>QMUB01000034.1 GCA_003663695.1 Thermococci archaeon
AGAGATGGACGTATGGGTCAAAACCGAAGAGATACTGAAACCTGAAGAGGGGATAAACCCTATAGAAGAGCGAGATAAGGAGGAGCATGAAAAGGGAAGTTCTTGGTGTAAACATCTGTTTTAATTTCCCCAGGGGTTGCATATGATTCACCATCTGTATTCTCTTGAAATTTTGGAATTATAAATCTTTAGATTGTTGTATGACATGTACGCTTGGAATAAGTTAGGAGTATCTGCTTCTAATCTCAATGTTCAGCTTCAGGCTCTGGATTGTGCCGTTTATTGCATCGAGGATTCTTTGGGCTGCATCTGTTTGGGCATAATCGCCGTTTATTGGCTTTGGAAGGGGAGGTTCCTCATCTTTAAAGAGCAAAAACCAGAGCTGCCATTTTCCAGGCTTATCTATGCTAAACGTGTAGTTGGTTTCCCATTGGGGGGTCCAGTTGCCCTCAATGTTCACGGGTTTGTGGGGAAGAGTAACGTTGAGCGTGTCCATTAAGTACATGTTGTGGATGTGAGTTTGATTGGTGTCGAAGTCATACGTCAGGTTGACGAGCCATACCTCAACATAATATGTGACGTTCCTGTACTCATGGTTCGCTATGCCTAAAATCACGGTGGCATTTTCCCCCACAAAGAGCTCCGTTGGATAATCCGCGGCTTTTCCATTGGGGCCCAAGATGTAGAACTCCGTGAATTTTTCTCCGGGCTTTGGATGGGTTATTACGTAGCCCAAAGTTGCTATTGAAGAAAAGATAGCTATGATTAAAATCACGGTTAAAGCTTTATCCAAGCGGCTTGCCTTTTCCCATTCGAGCTCTTCTTTAAGCTTTTGGACGTCAACTCTCGGAATCCACGGGTCAATAGCCTTCATCCTGCGGTAAATAGCGGAAGTTGCGAAGAGGACGTTGAAAACAGTTAAGCTGAGTAGGATGGGAGTTAGCCTTATTCCCCAAGGGGTGTAGTTTAACCCAAGACCAATGAGGGGTACTATCGCAATGCTTAAACCGAAGCTCAATGCCAAACGCTCAAGATTGTCGAGTTCTTTTTTCTTGGGAAAGAGGGTGGTTATGAAAACGTAGCCCGGGAAGAAGAGCACAAATGCCAGACCAAGGGCTTTTCTAAGCAGGCTGTCCGGGAAAAAGAGAATAAGGAAATCAAGGATCAGTGAAAGAGCGATGATTGTGAGCAGATCCCAGTAATCCCGCCAGTCCATTTGACCACCAATACTAGAGGGGTGGGAGTGTTTAAAATGGTTTTGATAGCACAGCGCTTACGACTTGGCCGCAGGGGTTTGAGGTTGATGTAAAGATCAGCCCTGCCGTATAGAGGGGATTTCCTTAAAAGAAACACTTTCCTCATCATTCCAATATAAGAGCCCGAGAGAATAACAAAGAATCTTTTTTCTTCCTCATATCTATCCCAGAATTTTTGAAGATCATGGATTATTGAAGGATTTATCTTTAAGAAGTTCTGAAACTCATCAAAAAATATGGCTAGTTTATCCTGAGTTTTAAATAAAAAAGTTCAGCAAGTCCTCTTCAAATTTCGGTGAATAGCCGAGTTTTTCTTCAATCTCATCCTGGAAATCTTCCAGTAAGAGGCTTTCTTCTTTAACTGAAACAAAGAAATCAAGACAGGGAATGTTTTTTCTGGAGAAAGATTCTCTAACAAGCCTTGTTTTCCCAATTCTTCGTCTTCCAGTAACAATAATAAGAGATGAGCGAGAACCGATCAGATTAAGCGCTTTTTCTAAAGCCTCCATCTCCTCCTCTCTGTCATAGAATTTCATAAAGTACCACCGATAGGATTATCCCATTTTTGGATATTTATAGTTTTGATCCTGACATATCAGTACAGTGAACGATCGTTCAATAAAATGAACGATTCAACCAGCCAGAACTTCATACACCTTTTTCATGACGATGATTGCAAATATTATTAGCAGGAGGTATGTTATGGATTTTAGGAAGTCTTTGCTTTCTTTTCTCATGAAGAATTCTCCTAGTTCAAGGGTTATTAGGGTTCCGATTAAGAGTATTGTCAGGAAGATTTCGGTGGAATGGGCTAATAAGGCATCTAAGAGTGTCCAGATTGTGAGGAAGAGTATTATGGCGGTGTCTACATCCATTTTTCTATTCCTCCGAGGAGTTTAATGTCTACTTCCACGTAATTTTCGTGTTTCTCGATGTTTTCAACTTTTATTAGTTCTCTTTGGGATTTGGCAATTGATGCGAGTATTGAGGAGCATATGGGGCATGCGAGCTTTTCGCATGTTTTGCTTTCCGTGTTTTTGCAGAATTTGGGTTTTATGTTTTCGATGAAGAGTTTTATAGTTTCTCCTTCTTGTTCTGCATCTATTCCGCCGATTAAGTCGAGGGTTTTGAGGATTGATGAGGCGGAGGTTATGGCAAGGCTGAGATCTGTGTTTGTTAAATTGGTTTCACTGTATTCTTCAAATTTTTTGACCAGTTCATACCCCAGTGGGGGGGCTATTAAAAGTCCCATTTCTTTTTCTCTGCTTACGTTGGTTAGGAAGACTGTTTCTTCATCTAGTATTCCTATGTCCAAGTCGAAATCTTCGTTTAATGGTATGAATGTGCCGCCTTTGGGGAGATTTTCATAGGGTGGGATGTAAATGGCTTTGCCCTCTAGTGTTAGGTTTGAGGTGAGGTTTTTTGAGAGGGTAAGGTATGGTTTCATCATGGCTTCGAATGTTTCGTATTTTATGTAGTTTGAGGGTAGGAGTGATATGATGACGAGTCCGAGAAATATGCCTGCTATTCCGAGGTTTATGTAAGCTTGGTTGGATAAAATGGCGCCATAATAAGCTAAGATGGAGCCTATTCCTATTAGGAAGCTTCCTGAGATGAATTTAATCTTTATCATGATTTCATTTAAAGGAAGTTAATTTTATAAGGGTTTCTCTTGTGGATATTGTTTGATGGGTTATGAAAAAATTGTTTGCTTTGATTGTTATAATGCTTACATTTTCATCGGTACAGGCTCAAACAAGGCATGTGAAATTAAGTGAGGTTAAGGAAAGTGATCAGTTTATGTATTTTTACTTTGATCTTTTCCTTCAGGAGTTTTCTTATTCTTTGAAGTACATGGTTGAGGGGGAGGATTATTATTTGAATATGTCGAAAGAGAGCTTTGGTAAAATAAGGCTCACGCGTGAGGAGGCGTTGTATTATGAATCGAGGGGAGTTGATACGAAAGTTCGGCAGGTTGTGGAGCCTTTCTATCAGTTTTCGAGTGATTTGGTTCGTTTGGGGCAAATAAACTATGGGCTCCAAAGAATTCTCGTGAGTTCGGAAAGTTCTACAAGTGCTGTTGAAGAAGCTCGATTGAAGATAGTGGCAATGAACAGGACAATTGAAGAAATGTACTCGTATTTGGATGATATAGATAGGATAGAATTGAGGAATGGAACTGATGTTTTGAGGTTTGATACTTCCGGTGTGAGGATGTGGCTTGGGAGGATGAGGGAGAAGGCTGGTGAGTACGCTTTGATACTTGGAGGTTTGCCGGTTAAGGAGGGTCTCTGGATAGATGTTTCGAATAAGAATCCTATGCTCTTTGAGAATGTTTCAATTTACGGGCACAGTGATTATGGGGGGGATGTCAGCATAAGTATTGAGCATGAAAATCGTACCATTATCTATACGGTCAAGGTTTCCAAGAATGGGGATTTTTCACTTCCATACTCTTTTGATGAGCTCGGTGAGTACAGGATTTATGCCGGCCAGCGTGTTGATGATAAAATTGAGATATCGAACGTGGTAGTTGTTAGGGTTAGGAAAATTCCTTCAATGTTCATAATGGATGCCAAGTTTGAAGGGATTGTTGGAGAGGGGCTGGAAGTTCGGGGGAGGCTGGTTGATTACTATGGTCATCCATTGGGAGGTGCTAAAATCTACATGAACTCAAGTGAGGTTATGACCGACGGGGAGGGTTTTTTCCATAAGGAATTTTACTCAAACTCACCCGAGAGTGAAAGGATCAGCTTGATTTTTCCCGGGGACGATATCCACATGGGGGCTAATATGAGCGTTGAGATAGAGTTTTTAAAGCATCCCGTCACAATATTCCTGGAGGCAAGTTCTAAAAAGGTGTTTCTGGGAGAGGAAGCCACGTTAAAAGGGGAGATAAGAGGGGTACACGGTGAGGTGCCCATTAGCATTTATATGAATGGTGGGTTTTACAAAAGAATTCAGACAAATGGTAGTTTTGAATTCAGTGTAAAGTTTGATTCATTGGGAACTTACACTTTCTATGCTCTCTATCCTGGAGATGAGCTTCATAATGGAGCCAGGTCGAACATGGTCACGATTTCGGTTATTAAGGGGACTGAAAAAAGGTCCTCAAGTTTTATCATGGTTCTCCTTGCTCTTTTTCTGCTGGGATCGCTAATTTACTGGAGGAAGCATGAATTTAAACCGCTCAGGAAAGAAAAAGGGGAGGAAATGGTGAAGGGCATGAAGATGCGGGATGAGGAGTTCATTGAACTGATCAGGCAAAAACCTGAACTTCCTGAGGATGTTAAAGAAGCTTACAAGTTGCTCTTCGAGAGGTTGATTTCTTCGTTTAATTTGAGGAGAAGCTTAACACCGAGGGAGGTTTTGGAAAAGCTTAAGGGTATGGAGTTCCATGAGGATTTGAAGGTCGTGACTGAACTTCACGAGAAGGAAGTTTATGGAGGTATGAAGCTTAAAGATGAGGAAAGGGAATTGTTCTTCCAGAAGTTGCAGGATATTCTGGAGGTTTTAGGTTATGCATAAGTATGTCAAATATGGGATCATGGCATTCCTCACAATAATGTTCCTCATACTTCCGGTGAGTGTTCCAATTTTAAAGAGTTCTGCGGATTACAGCATGTTTAATGATGGATGGAATGGGTGTTCAAAGTTCATCCAAAGGGTGTACAGGAGGGGTGGTACAATAAGTCCGGTTTTTTTGCCATACAATTCGATGGGATTATCCGAGAAGGATGGGGTTTTAATGATAATTGGTCCCAACATGACTTTTTCAGATTATGAGGTGAAGGAGATAAAGAGATTCCTGGAGGATGGGAATACCGTATTCATTGCCGATGATTTTGGAACCGGAAATCAAATATTAATGAAGTTGAATGTATCCGTTAAGCTTTCCAAATATCCTTTAAATGACCTCTTTTATGAAAAGAGTGATAATTTGATAATAGTTACGAGGATTGAGGATCCAATTTTAGGGAGGGGCGTTAAAAGGCTTGTTTTAAATGTTCCCTCCGCCATAACACTAAGTCCCGGTGGGGAGGTTTATGCAAGCAGGGTGGCAATGGTTAGATATCATCAGAGAATGTATCCTATTTTAACCGAGGTTCGATACAAGGGGGGCAGATTGATAATTCTCTCAGATCCGGATATCCTGATAAACGAGATGTATGATGAGAATTCAAAGTTCATTGAAAATCTTCTTGATTATATTGGAGGGGATATTTTCTACTTTGATGAGGCTCATCATCCTGATTTTAACCCGTATATAAGGGGGGTTGTGTATATTCACAGGAATCTCAGCAGGAAAAGAGCATTTGAAGTGTTTTTGTTATTCGCCCTCCTGGCAGTTGTGATTGAGGGGGGCGTGCTGTCAATGGTATTCGGAAGGATTAGTTCATTCATCTGGAAGTTTTTTAAGGAAGAAGAGAATTTTGATGATATTTTAGCTGAAGTTGCTAGGGAGGATGGTATTGATTTGGAAAAATTAAAAAAGATGATTGAAGAGATTGAAAAAGGTTCAAAACTGGGTGGTAAATATGGACGGGAGAGAGTTCCTTAAAATGCTCGAAAGGGAAATGGACAAGGCAGTGGTGGGTAAAAAAAGGGTAATAGAACTGTTATCCGTAGCGCTCTTATCCAGGGGTCATGTACTCCTTGAAGGTGTTCCCGGAGTTGCCAAGACGACTATTGCTAAAAACTTCGCAAACACTCTGGGCTTAAAATTCTCGAGAATTCAGCTGACGCCTGATTTAATGCCTGCTGACATAATAGGGGGTCTCTTCTTCGATCAAAAGAGCGGAGAGTTTAAAATACGTAAAGGACCAATATTTGCAAACGTTGTTTTGGCCGATGAGATAAACAGGGCACAACCAAAAACGCAATCCGCCTTGCTGGAGGCGATGCAGGAGGATCAAGTTACGATAGAAGGAATATCATTTAAGCTTCCTCAACCCTTCCTTGTCATAGCAACAAAAAACCCATTAGAGCACGAGGGGGTTTACGAACTCCCTGAGGCACAGCTGGATAGGTTTGTCCTTAAAATAGACGTCGGCTATCCGAGTAAAGATGAGGAGATACACATGCTGAAGAGAAAGCACCTCGGAGAGTTTGCCGAGGCGAGAACAGTGTTCAATCTTCAAACCCTCCTGAGCGTGATGGAAGAAGTTAAAAAAGTTTATGTTAGTGATGAAGTGCTGCACTACATATATGAAATCATAGCAAAAACCAGAGTCAATGAGAAACTGGTTTACGGAGCCTCACCCAGAGGAGCCGAGCATCTTTTATACACTTCAAAAGCCATAGCATTCCTTAGGGGTAGGAACTACGTCATCCCCGATGATGTTAAGGATATGGCAATCCCGACCCTCATTCACAGGGTGGCTGTCAAAGCGGAGTACGAAATAGATGGAGTCAGGGAAAAAGATGTCATAGAAGAAATTCTGGAGGAAGTTGAGATCCCCAAGGGGTGAATTGATGAAGATGGAGATGGAGAGAGAAGACCTGCTTTTTATCCTAGCATCCTTGTTATTCATCCAAGCATTCTTATTCGCCAATATAGTTCCCGCTTTAATCGGGGCTGGAATCATGCTCTATGTTGGGATTTTGAGGTTAAGCTTTGAGCCAAACGTCAGAGGAAAACGAATTGTTAGAGAAGATAAAATAACGGAGGATGAAACCCTGATCTCACGCCTGAAACTAAGGAATGACTCAAAAATACCTCTAAAGATTGAAATCATTGAAGAAAACCCAAATTTTGAGGCTGAGAGGCTGAATCTCCTCTTAGAACCCCTTGAAGAGAAGGAAGTTGAGTATACTCTAAAGCCCAAGAAGAAGGGAAGCTTTGAGCTCGAAGGGCCCATTTTAAGAGTTAGGGATTTAAGGGGTTTATACTACGAAGAGCTCAGGAGCGAGGGAAAGGCAAGTGTTGATGTTTACCCTTCTGTTGAGAGCATAAAAGAAGCCAGCAAAGCTGACAAAAATGTTAGGTTTGCCGAGGAAGCACTTCAAAGACTGCACGTGGGTATGGACTCCCTTGAAATCCACGGTCTAAGGGAGTTTCAAGCAGGAGACGATGCAAGACACATAGACTGGAAAGCCACAGCAAGGCTGGGCGAAATTATAGTGAGAGAGTTCCTGAGAGAGTTCAAAGGTGAAGTTTACCTCCTAATCGATGGAAGCAGGGAAATCAGGAGAGAAATGAAAAAATCAAAAGTTGACTACATGAGCCTCTTGGTATCCCAGCTCGGCTATTACCTCCTCTCAAGGACGTATCCCGTCGGAATGATAGTTTTTGATGATTTTAAAGTTCTGAAGGTTATCAATGCCAGAGGAGTGAGAGGACAATTAAACGCCCTCCTCGAAGGGTTGAAAGTTTCTCCTTCCAGAGGATTATCCAGCCTTAAAGTCCCAAAACTCTCTTCAAGAATGAACAACGACTTTTTAAAGAGGGTGATGCCCTTCCTGAAGGGAAGGAAGGGACATTCAAGCGGAATCATGGAAGCCTCTTCAAGGGTTCCAGTGGGGAGCTTTTCAATAATAGTTACAGATGCGGCCCTGAGACCCAAAGAACTGATAGCAGCTGTGGAGAATCTAAAGAAGAAGAAAGCTTACCCATTAATCATAGCCCTCAACCCAATCCTATTCATGGAGCTGAAAGACCTCACAAAGGAAAACCTGCCATCAATTTACAGGAACTATATTGAAAGGGAAGAATTGGTTAGGAAGATAAGCCTTCTGGCTCCCATAATAGAGGTGGGGCCAAAAGATCTGGCGAGAGAAGTTGTGGAGGCCATGAAATGATAGGACTGGTCTCAGCAATAGTTGGCGGAGCACTGATGAACTCATACATTCCCTTAATTTTACCTTTAATCTACCTCCTAAAAAGATTCAACAAAGATTTAGCAATTCTAACCTTCTCCGCATACCTTTTAGGACTCAGTTACAGCATCAACGTTAGCTCGATATACTCGAGAGAAGGAGCTCTTGCAATCTTTGCAATAGCCCTCCCAAACCTTCTGGTGCTCGACTCTCTTCTCAGGGAGGGATTCCCGGACTTCAATGAAAAGGAATTCGCCCTCTCCCTAGCCCTAATTGCAAGCTACATCAACGAGTACGCTTTCATCGCCCTACTCATCATCACTCTGGTGATGAAATTCCATGGGGACTTCATCTGGAGAGAACCCTTAGGAGCAGCGCTGCTCACAGGAGCATTCCTCTATTACTTCAGAGCATACTTTGAAAATGCTTATG
>QMUB01000035.1 GCA_003663695.1 Thermococci archaeon
AAATCACTGTGGAGCGCCATGAGGTACCTGTTGAGTCTTTTCCCAAGGGAACTTCGCCTCATGAGCCCGCGTACTTCAAAAAAGGCGTTCTCATATGTTGATGAGGATCTGGATGTGGATTTCAAGCTCTTCACACCTCAAGGAGCCTCCATAAAATACTATTCCCCCGAAAATAGAAGGCTTCTGGGGAAGGAGATTCCTGCGTCTAAATGGGCCAGACCGGTTCTCAATGAGCGCAGGGCAATATTTTTAGCACCCAAACGCTATTCGAATCTCAAACCAAACGATCCCCTCGCCTATCTCTCCGAGACTCCATTCATCCCAGGCAAGCCTATAGGATACGAGAGGAATAGGGAGTTTGAACAGTTAATTCCCAACTTGATAGTAACCATTCACCTAGCGAGGGAGCAGTTCAAAACATTCTCCCCGGATGATGCAGTTTTAAGATACTTCAGGAGAAGGTTTAATGACTGGCTCAGAAAGAACAGGAGGGAATACGGGGAAAAATTTGATGCCCTCCGATTGAACGGGAGGGTTTTTGAGACGAATATGCGTTTTCTGCTGAGCATGCACCTTTTAGGAGAGATGAGCCGCTTTGAAGGCAGGGTGAGCAAGAGCATTGTAAACAATGTGCTCACGATAAATCAGGATCTGGTTGACACATGGATTAATGAGCTTTCCGAGAGGGAGCTCATAAAGAGCATCGCCTCCTACGAAAAATTTGTGGATACTGATAAAAGGGGACAGATCGCTTTGAGCATCTTCATGGATCTGGAAGCAACATCCGTTGATAAAATCGTGGATAAGCAGGAATTCTATGAGGAGCTTGTGAAGTATGGCTTTAATTCGAGAGATGCAGGCGAGCTGATAGAGAAGCTGATTAGAGAGGGTTACCTCTTCGAGGTCTCCATAGGGAAGCTGAAGCTGGTGGTGAGATAGTATCTGTCGTGATAAAAAAGGGTTAAACGGTTTTTGATGCCCTGACCAGAGCGACGTAACTATTAGTAGGATACTCCTGCTATCCCGATGGCATCTAAGAGAGCATTGACTTTTCTGCATTCTCCAAGCCGGCTTAAAAATCTCACTCACAATTTTGCTCCAGCCCCCATAGCACCAAAAATTTTAAATATCTCTTTTAGTTAACTTTTGTTAGAAAAAGCTGGGAGGTGGTACCATGCACATAGCTCTCATGGCAAACATAAACGGGAACTTCCCAGCTTTTGCCGCAGCCCTATCAAAGATTGAAGAATTGAAGGAAGAAGGATACAGAATCGAAAAATTCTACATCCTCGGAAATGTTGTGGGGATTTTTCCATATGCGAGGGAGATTTTTGACACCCTCGATGACCTCATAAAGAAAAATGACGTGCGGGTGATACGGGGGAGGTATGATCAGATAATAGCAGAAGCTGAAAGCAAGAGAGATATTGATACCATCGGAGAGCCGGAGTATGTAAAGAGGGCGCTCAAGCATGCATGGGAGAGCCTTGATCACGATGGCAGGGAGTTCATAAGAGGTCTCCCTATATATCTGGTGGACAAAATCGGAGGCAATGAAATTTTTGGAGTATATGGAAGCCCGTTAGATCCAATTGGAGGAGAAGTCCTGCCTGAGCAACCCCAGTCATACTACGAAGCACTAATGAGACCCATGAGGAGATATGAGCTCCTTCTCATTGGCTCCTCAAAACTGCCCCTTGAAGCTTTCACGAGATACGGGAAGGTAATATCTCCAGGAAGTCTGGGCCTGGTCCCCTCCAAGGGACAAAACAGCACGTTTGCCATTTTAAACACTGAAAAGCTCGATGCCAAGTTTATAGAGGTCGGGTATGAAAGGAAGATCATTGAAGAGAAGATCAAAAGGGAGGGGCTCCCAGGAGAGCTGGTTAAGCTATTATATCACGGAAGGCTCTGAGCCTTCGTATTTCCCTTCCCTCTTGATCACGAAAAAGTATATGATAGCTCCAATCCAGTTCAGGAATATTGCCACAATGACCCAGATAAGCTTCTCCGTATCCGGCATAGCTTTTTGCTTTGTGAGCACATCATATATCACCCATAGCATTGCGAGCAAGCCCACAAGCCAGAACACCATAAATATCCCGAAGAATACAAACATTTCGTCACCTCCATATCTTACGTAAGGTATTTACCATTGAGATATATAAACTTTTGGTTCTATCCGATACTTTTATAAGCACTCAGCATTGACCACTAATCGAGGCGGACGCCAATGAGAGAGATAACCGAGGAGAAGCTTCAGAGATACTTTAAAATAACACGAGAGGCACTTGAGACGCTCGAAATTGCTGTCCATAAAAAGAGCCTCCTCTATTCTGTTGCGAAAGACTTTTTAACCATGGCCAGAAGCTATTATAGCGACGCCGAATACTACTACAAAAAAGGCGACTATGTAACTGCTTTCGCGGCATTGAACTATGCACATGGCTTCATAGACGCAGGTGTTCGCTTGGGAGTGTTTAAAGGCGAAGACGATAGGCTATTTGCCTTTGGATGAGGTGAGAACATGGGAGATTATGTCGTGGTGTTGGAAGCGCCAATTATCGTGAGAGACGTTGAGACTTCGGAGGATGCAATCAACGTTGCCGTTTCCAAGGTGGCAAAGGCTTTGAATAAAGAGAAGCTGGATTTTGTGAGGGTCGAACTTGGATATTCACAATGCCCCGTTTGTGGAAACCCCTTTGAGAGCGCTTTTGTTATCGGAAGCGTGGGTCTTGTTGGAATCTACCTGAGTTTGAAGGTGTTCAACGCACAGAGCGTGGAACATGCGGAGAGGATAGCCAAAGCAGTTGTTGGAAAAGCCTTGAAAAAGGTTCCTTTGAAGGTTTTTGAAATTAAAGAGATTGAAAACGGAAGTGAGGGCGAAGGATTGCACTTTGGAGGAAGCGAAGCTTAATCTTTATCTTTGTATTTCTCACCCTTTTTCCTCTTCAGTTCCTCCGAGATAGACTGTTAGACCTCCAACGCTATCAACGAGGAACTTCATTAGTCCCAACCCCGCTAGGAGAAGCAAGCTCCATAGAGGGATATAGTTGCTGTAAATTGCTTTAAATGCAGAGTTAAGTATCGTTATCACCAGTGCCAGAACTAGGTATCCCGCGGGATTATTTCTTATCGCATTAAATATTTCTCCAAGGGGGATAATGTTTCCTGTGAGATAGTAAGCAGGGGCTACAAGCGAGGTTACAGGAAGCATGAGGAAGGATACCAAAATCATCCCAAATCCCCTAAAAACCGCAAAGAGGAGGGCTCCAACAGTCACACCCAGCAGAAATACGGCGAATAAGACCATGAGCTCCGCCACAAGCAGGCCGGGGAGGGATTTAATACCCCTCACAAGTTCATTTTTAATGATAACCCGCTCCCCATTGGCACTCCTGTATGCAACCCCGACCAGAACATAATTGAAGTAAATACTCACGAGCGCGACGATCAGGAGAAAGGGGATCGCCCTGTGAATATCCTCCATTGTTCTCTCCCTTATCCTTAGAAATTCTTGGTATGTATCGGAATAGACGGTCAAACCCCCGTATTCCATCGTAGGAGTACCGGGACGATAATATTTACCGGGACAGCTTGTGTTAACCTTCTCAAATATTTCGGGATCCATGGAATATATTCGATGACATGTGATTGCATCATTTTCCCCAAACATTCTCTCCTTAAGAGTGTTCAGCTCACTGTAATCTCTTATGAGGGGCGCAAAAAATGGAAAAAACAGGACATAGGTCATCATAACCGCCAGCATAAGGAAAGCCCAAAATTTCCAACTTCTAAAGGTTTTATCAATCACATCTCCAAAAAACTGCATCAATACCCCCAGCAATAGTCATGAGAAGATATTATTTAAGCATTTCGCATGTGTCCACGCGGTAAGCTTTTAAACACTTGTTAATCAAATCACAACATAACTTTTGGAGGATTTGACATGGCAAAGTTCATATTTGTCACAGGTGGAGTTGTGAGCGGACTTGGAAAGGGCATTACAAGTGCATCTCTCGGCCTTTTAATGAAATCAAGGGGCTTCCGTACCACAAACATAAAAATAGACCCCTATTTGAACTACGACGCTGGAACGATGAACCCATACCAGCATGGAGAGGTCTTCGTGCTCGACGATGGAGGAGAGGTGGACTTGGATTTGGGGAACTATGAGCGCTTTTTAGACACGAGTCTAACCTTCGAACACAACATAACCACAGGAAAGGTCTATTCTTCCGTAATTGAGAAGGAACGGCGCGGTGATTACCTCGGAGCAACTGTTCAGGTAATTCCCCACATAACAAACGAAATCAAAGAGCGTATAAGGAGAATAGCCAGAGATTACGATATTGTGGTCGTTGAAATCGGAGGTACCGTCGGCGACATAGAGAGCATGCCATTTCTTGAGGCCGCCCGTCAGATGCAGCTCGAAGAAGGAAGGGAGAACGTTGCATTCGTCCATGTTACCTACGTTCCCAAGCTCAAGGTCGTTGGAGAGCAGAAGACAAAACCCACCCAGCACAGTGTTAAGGAGCTTAGGAGCCTTGGAATTCAGCCGGATGTAATCATAGCGAGGAGTGAAGATCGATTGGAAGAAAGTGCAAGGCGGAAGATAAGCCTCTTCACAAACGTACCTGAGGAAGCTGTTATAAGTGCCTACGACGTTGAGGATACGTACGAAGTCCCATTGATACTCGAAAAGGAGGGACTTGCAAGGTATATAACAAAGAGCCTCGGACTTGAAGACAGAAAACCGGATTTAAGGGCATGGAGGGAGATGGTGGAGGAGTACAAGAGGCTGGAGGAAACCGTGGAGATAGCAGTGGTGGGCAAATACGTTAAGCTGGCTGACTCCTATCTTAGCATTAAAGAAGCGCTTAAGCATTCCAGCGTTGCAAACGGGGTAAAGGTCAGGATAAGGTGGATAGAATCAGAAGATGTGGAGAAAGAGGGATACGAACTCCTGAAAGGAGTGGATGGGATAATCGTGCCTGGTGGTTTTGGTGCAAGAGGTACAGAAGGAAAGATAATGGCGGTTCACTATGCGAGAGAGAAGGGCATACCTTTCCTCGGTATATGCTTTGGATTCCAGCTGACTGTTGTGGAGTTCGCAAGGAATGTCCTAGGACTTGAAGGTGCACACTCGACGGAGATAGATCCAAACACCCCATACCCCGTTGTGGATTTACTTCCGGAGCAGAGGGGAATTGACAAACTCGGCGGGACAATGAGGCTCGGTGCATATCCGGTGAGAATAAAGGAGGGAACTCTAGCAAGGGCACTTTACGGAAAGGAGCTCATATATGAAAGGCACAGGCACAGATGGGAGGTTAATCCCACATTCATAGAGCAGCTGGAGAACAAGGGACTTGTTTTCAGCGGTATTTCGGGAGATGACAAGAGGAGAATGGAAATCCTGGAGTTGCCTGGACACCCATATTTCATTGCAACCCAGTACCACCCCGAACTCAAATCGAGACCCATGAACCCTGCTCCTGTTTTTAGGGGTCTTGTAAAAGCAGCAAAAGAGAAAAAGTTTGGAGGATGACTTTTCTTTTTAAATTAACCCTCGAATTTCAGTTCACTCAAGAGGTCTGTTTCAATCGTTTCTTCTTTATCAGCAATCTTGACCTTAATTTCTTTTCCGAGTATGGTGGACTTTAGGTATATTGAGACTCTTATTTTGCTTCTCTCCCCATTCTCTATGTGTTCAGCCCACACTTTTGGGAGAACTTCACTGTCTATAAAGGTTTTGATCCTCAGAGTAGCGCTGCCCTTTGATGGAAGCGTCGTCTCACCCAGGAGCTCACCATGGGCAACCTTATAGTCATTCATGTAGATTTCATATTCAATCCCCCTAACGGGAATCGGAAAGATGTTTGGATTGTATAATGTTACGTCGCTATAAATCGTGATAGCCCCTACGATTTCTCCCCATCTGGAAGAGACACGCTCTATTTGAGGAGTTTGCAGGAGTGCATTCTCCTCGCTTCCCGTTTGAATGCTTTCTAGAGTCGAATCAAGCTCTCCAAGGATATCCGTCTCTATATCTCGGTTGAATTCCCTTCTAAACGGGACCCCGAATATGGAAGCATCCATAACAACTGTGATTTTACTGCTCTCACCATTCCCTATGTGCACTTTAAATGCCTGAACTGCATTTTTATTGTCTATAACAAGTGGAAGGTCAATGGTCTTTTGCATAAAGCCAAGTTCAGCATGCCGGATTTCTCCAAAGGGAACCACTCCAAGTGCTAATGTTGCATCATCTATGCTCAAAGAGAGAGGTATGCCCCTTCCAAGATTTACATGGAGCCATATTTCAGTCCTATTTTCGTCCACATATCCCCATTCTGCCGTTATTTGAGGATTTAGATGAGTAAGGGAAAAAGCTAGGTACCCGATCCACGAAATAAGCAGCAAAAATATTATTAAAACTACTTTTATTGCAGCCCTCATGGTTCATCCTCCAGAGAATATCATCGTTGAAAGATTTAACCTTTTCTCAAATGCTGATGTCACCGGCATTAAAGGAAAGGTCACCTCTTTCTCTTCATGTATGTGATTACCACTGCCAGCACTGCCAGGATCCCTATTAAAATTCCTGCTTTTCCCAAATTGCCCTTTGTTTTAAGGTTCTCTTTCACCGGCACCTTTATCGAGTCCTCGAAGACATAGACATTATCATCACCGCTCTCCTTGTCCCCCACTGCTCTAATCCTGACCTGGATGGTGTAGTCCTTTGGAATAGCATCGCGATTTATGCTCAGCTCAAGAACACCCTCTCCGTCCTTTCCGGGGTTAAGATCCCCCACATAGTCCGTTCTCTTGCCCAGTGCAAAGGGCTGATCTGCTTTGACGACGCCCTCTATTATGACGTTCTCTGCCTGTTCTCCACCCACATTCTTGAGCTTCACGTAAATTTTCACATCTTCGCCCTGCATGGGTGTTTTATCAAATCTAACGCTCTCCACCACAACCTTGGGCTTCTCGTTTATTATTATGGGCACATTTACCCTGAGCTCCTTCTCATCCCCACTGCTGTCCCTGTAATCAATCTCCACAGGGATCTCATAGTTTCCTCCCTTTGCATCCCCGTCAACGTTCACCCTGAAGACAGCCTTTGCTGAGTCTCCTCCCTTAAGGCTGCCGAGATTTATGAGCTGCTCGCTCGTTTCGCTCAGCTCAAAGGGCTTTTCGGGCAGAGGTTTTAGAATAACATAACGGACACTCCCGCTTCCGATGTTCTCCACTTCAAGGCTCACCTCAACGTTGTTTGTTCCCGCTAAAACTCTGCTCGGCGATGTGGAGACCTTCGAGATTATCAAATGCTCGCTTCCTAGAACGCTTATACCTATCACACGCTCATCACTAATTTTCTCATCGTCGGGACTGCTCAGATACTCAATATCAACCTTCAGGGGATATACTCCACTCTCAAGTCTCTCACTGGCTTTTAAGTGAAATTCAATTGCAATTTCCTCATTCGGCGCCAGCTCACCCACATATTTAGCATTGTCCTCTCCAACAGGTAGAAAAGCATCAACTTTCTGCTTTGCAAGCTCCTTCATGATATCGTTTAAGGCGCTCTGAAGGTTCTCGCTTATGCTCTGGCTTCCTTGGATTGGAAGATTCTGAATTGCCGATAGGTCGATTTTGGTGACCTCACTTTGAACCTGCACCTCACTGGGTACTATCTTTAGAGAGAACGCCCTGGCGGTCTCATCTCCAACATTTTTGAGCCTTATTTTTAGCGTGAACTCATCCCCGGGCTCTATACTCTTCGGAGTGTCAACACCCTCAACCTCTATGTAAGCCTGATTCTTCCTCAAAACCTGAATTGAAAACTTGAAGTCCTGCTTTTTCTCATCCTTTGCGTCCCCGCTATAGTATGAAAGCTTTAGAGTTAAAGGATAGCTTCCTGTTTTTGCATCCTCCTTTACATGAAGCCTAAAAGTGTACTGCACCTCTCTGTTTGTTTTGACAATGGAAGTATACTGCTGGTCACTCGAATTATCGATGAGTATTGAAGTCATATCATCCACGGACTGTACTGTTTCAAGCTTTACGAGCAAATTCTTGGCAACTTCCATCCCCATATTTTTAAGCTTGACCTTAATCTCAAAATCCTGCCCGGGATAAACTTTTTCCGGCTTTTCAACGTCCAAGAGCTCAAATGTGGCATCGCTTTCCCTTGCAACGGTGATTCCAAAATAATCAAACCCCTGGATCATTTCCATACTTTGCCCCATTCCTATCGAATACATTACATTAACGTAGAGAGGATAGATTCCAGGGTCAGCATTCTCATTGACTTTAAAGTGAAATTCCAGAACCTTTTCTTCCTTCCCTTCAATGTATTCCACATATTTCGTAGCACTGTCCACAGGCAGGAGAACGCTTTGAACAAGTCCACTTTGGGA
>QMUB01000036.1 GCA_003663695.1 Thermococci archaeon
CTATTGGGGGAGGTCTTGTAGCGGAGTTTCCCGACTTTATGGCCCCTTCTCTTGAGCTCGTTCAGGGCTTTTAAGTTCGACCAGAGCTGGTGGTTCACCATTTGAAGGACTTTTGAATACACTCTGTTGAGCTCGGGGTTCTCCTTCTTCAGCTCGACGATAAGCCGTTGGGTATCATATTTTCTGAGATTTGGGTTTTCTCGCTTGGCTTTCAATAACTGGTTGTAGAGCCATCGGCAGAGCTCCATATGTTGGAGCATCGTTTCCTGCTGGGCTTTTGATGGATAAATGCGGAAGCGGTAAGAGGTTATCACTTTTTCTCCCCCTGACTCTCGACGTATGCTTTGAGAACGTCGAGCGTCACTTGGCCCGAGGTTGCGAGGAAGTATGAGGGTGACCAGAAAGCGTTCCTCCACAGTTTCTCTTTCACTTCAGGGAAGTTTCTGCGTATTTCTCGGGAGGTTATGGTTTTGAGGGCGTTGATGTATTTTGGTATGTTGAGAGTGGGGTTTGCTTTGAAGAGTATGTGAACGTGATCTTGGTCGGTTTCTATGGTAAGGATTTCTACCTCGTGCGTTTCCGAGATTTCGTGGATTTTCTGCTTCAGGAAATCTATTATCCTGTCGTCCGTAAAAACCTTCCTCCTGTATTTAACGACCAAAATTAGGTGATAATACAGTGCGTAGACCGAGTGCGCCCCTCTGTCGAGTTTGTATCTCATAGTTACCCCATAACAACTGTAACTATGCAGGTATTTAAGGCTTTCGGGCTTTCATCCCCTCCCTTTCGGAAGGGGACTTTCCGCCCGATGAGTTAACAAAATAGGTCAAAACCAAAAAGTAAAAACCGATTACTTGCACTTAAAATGGAAAAAAGAACCGAAAAATCTTCATCGCGTTAAAGACCATCAAAGAAATTTGAAAGAAAGCTGAGAATCTCGCCTCAGAATATCAAAGGAGCCCTATATTCTCCCCAGACTTCCCTTAGAACATTTGTAACTTCTCCAAGGGTTGCGAGGTTCTTGTGGGCCTCTATAATGTACGGCATTAGGTTGACATCCTCTTTCTCTGCAGCCTTCCTAAGAGCGTCTAATGCTTCTTGGACCTTCTTGTTGTCCCTCTCCTCTCTGAGCTTTCTAATCCTTTCAATCTGCTTCCCCCTTATGCTCGGGTCAACCTTAAGTATTTCAACATCGAGCTCCTCCTCAACAACGAACTCATTAACACCAACTATGATGCGCTTCTTCTCCTCCACCTCACGCTGGTGCTTATATGAGGAGTCTGCTATTTCCTTTTGAATATATCCGCGCTCAATGGCCCTCATCATTCCGCCCATGGCTTCAATCTTCTCGATGTACTTCATGGCTTCCTCTTCGATGTGGTCGGTGAGCCACTCTATGTAATAGCTGCCTCCAAGTGGGTCGATTGTGTCAACAACGCCACTCTCGTAGGCTATGATCTGCTGTGTCCTAAGGGCTATCCTAACGCTCTTCTCCGTTGGGAGTGAAAGAGCTTCATCATAGCTGTTTGTGTGTAATGATTGAGTTCCACCCAAAACAGCAGCCAAAGCTTGAATGGCAACCCTAACTATGTTGTTCTCTGGTTGTTGGGCCGTCAAGGTGGAGCCTCCCGTTTGAGTGTGGAATCTTAAGAGCATTGATTTTGGATTCTTGGCATTGAATTTCTCCTTCATTATCTTTGCCCATAATCTCCTTGCGGCCCTGAACTTGGCAATCTCCTCAAGGAAGTTGTTGTGAGCGTTGAAGAAGAAGCTCAACCTTGGAGCGAACTTGTCAACGTCCATACCTCTCGCGATGACAGCTTTGACGTATTCAATACCATCCGCTAATGTGAACGCTACCTCCTGGACTGCATTTGCACCGGCTTCCCTGATGTGGTAACCACTTATTGAGATTGGGTTCCATTTTGGAACGTTCTCGGCGCAATACATAATAACATCGGTGGCCAAACGCATTGATGGCTTTGGCGGGAAGATGTAAGTTCCCCTCGCGATGTACTCTTTGAGGAGATCGTTTTGGACTGTACCTCTGAGGATGTTTTGGGGAACACCCTGCTTTTGGGCGACCAATATGTACATAGCTAAGAGGTTTGCCGCTGTGGCGTTAATTGTCATCGAAGTTGAGACCTTATCTAAAGGAATTCCATCGAAAAGAATTTCCATATCCCATAAAGAGTCTATCGCAACACCTACTTTACCCACTTCTCCCTCAGACATTGGGTGGTCGCTATCATAACCAATTTGTGTGGGCAGGTCAAAAGCAACGCTCAATCCTGTTTGTCCTTGGGAGAGGAGGTATTTATACCTTTTATTGCTCTCTTCGGCGGTTCCAAATCCTGCATACTGCCTCATCGTCCAGAATCTTCCTCTATACATTGTCGGGTAAACGCCCCTCGTGAAGGGATATTGACCAGGGAAGTTGAGCTTTTCTAAGTAGTCCCATTCTTCCAAATCCGCGGGGGTGTAAGTCCTTTTAATCTCAAAGCCGTCATCTGTCATGAATTTTTCCCTTCTCTCGGGTCTCTTAGCGATGAGCGGTTTTACAGCTTTTTCTTCCCATTCCTTCTCAGCCTTCTTAATTTCCTCCACCTTCTCTTTCTCAAAAGTCATGAACACCACCTTAAGCTATTATGCTCCAAGCCTATAAAAACCTTTTACATTGGGAAAAATGGGGCTTGGTATTGGATAATTTGTCCAGCCCTAGAGATGGAAGCTCATCCTAACTTCTTCTCAAGCCATATGACCCCGATTAAAAGAGCCAGAAGACCGAGAACAGCCAGATAAATGACTCTTGAGCTCAGTTCCCTAACTCCAAGTTCTCCTCCCTTCACATTAAATTTCATCGTGACATTTCCCTCTCCGATAATGGCGACCGCTATGAAGTCTTCGTAGCTCCTTATTTCTAAGGCTCCCTGAATTTCCTCTCCACGGCCTTTAAAAGCCCCTTTAAAGTTTGTTGAGAGTGGATCAAAGTCCTCTTTTTCTCTGTTGAGGGTAAAGTAGTATGCCCTGACCTCAACATCCCTGCTGGAGCTCACGGAAATTTCGAGAGTCTTACCCCTCAGAGAGCTCGCGTTTATTATGAATGTTCTCAATCCCTCTCCGAACTCCTTTCTCTTGACTTCAAATGTGATGTTTTTGGGAACTTCGAGGTAATCGGCCACGAGGAGGATTGAGTTGAAGTAGCCCCCTCCTTCTATCATGAGCATGAATTTGCTCTGATTGAATATCACATAGTCACTCCTCCCCTTTCCCTGTGTGGATGAGGCTATTATTTTCCCCGAAGTATCCAGAAGATGTATCCTCAAATCTTTGCCCTGTCGTATGTAGTTACCATAGATTATGGCGATTTTCTCCCCTTTCGCCGGCTCAAACACAAAGGGAGGGGTTATATCCTTTCCAACAACCTTGTAAGGCAAGCCAAGGTGATGATATTCACTTGTATAGTTCATTTTAGCGAGCCAGTTATCACCATAGACAGGCAGAATTCCAATTCCACTAACTTCAAGCTCCAGGGGGATTTTAATTCCGTTGATGGTGACATTAAACTTAAATGGCTTATTTAGGGTAAATCCCTGCGGTAAATTGGGGAGCTGAAGAAGGAGAACCACTTGGGTGCTCTTGACCACATTCAGCTGCTTGACCTCCGCCTCGTTATAATAGAACGATGCCCTTATGGAATCGGGAAGTCCCTCCACACCAAGCTTAACATTTCCGTTCCCGTTTATGAGTAGTGTGTAGCTCGTCTTTCCCCCCAAAATGCCCTTTGCATAGGAATTGAGAGCTTTGACATCCAAACCCGTTTTTAAAGATACTGGAAACGTGGATGAGTATGTCCCCGAACTGATGGCTATGGTTAGGAATTCCGCATCCTCGGGGACTTCAAACTCAACGAGACCTTCTTTATCCGGATCTATCTCAATGCTCCTGTAGTAGGGCTCCCCCACTATGAAGGAATTTTGATAAACACTCACCTTCCCGACAAATTTTCCCTTACCCTCATTTTTGAGCCATATTCTAAGCTTATCCTTCTCCTTTTCCACTTTCACGAGCGAGATCACAGGGGTTTCAAAGTAAAAGCTCTCCTGTTTGATAACTCCATAGTCAATTACAAGGGCCCCCTGATTTATATTACTCTCGAAGGAAACTTCTTTTTCCTCTCCTCTTTCAAGTGTTATCCCCTTTTTCTCCACGGTTAATCCATTGAAGAGGAGCTTTAAAGTAACATTAGCTGGATCACCGTGATTCTTAAGCTTGACGTGAATTCTATCATCCTTCCAGAGGTTCTCTAGTGAAATGAGCTCTTCGAAGGATTCTATTGTAACGGTCTTGGATATTTTGTTCTCCTCAGCGGTTACATTTATCTGGTTGGAGGGTACCTTTACTTTTAAAGTGATGCTTTCTCCCCTTTTCAGAAAAATCGGGCGTTCTTCTACGGGCAGTCCTTGGGAGGAGATGATCAAAGTATCATTGAGATCGTAGTATCCTGTGTTGATGATCCTGAGCTTCACATAGGTATCAAAAGCCTCCAGGATCTCAACTTTAAAGTCCTTCTTTTTTAAGACCTCTGTTTTTGAATAGTTTCCGCTTAGATGCAGCGTTAAAATCATTTTCTGGGGATCCAATCGACCCACTGTATAGTTAACCCCGTTCACATAAAGGCTCTCTCCAAAGGTTAAACCCTTTAAAACACTCCCATTGGGAGTCTCCACCATTAAAAGAACCAAATTCGGATTATTCTGAGCCACATCGAAGCTTACTCTGCTGTTGTCCACTATGAGAACCTCATCCATTCCCAGGTCTATGGATAGGGCAAATACATTTCCGGCAAAGAGGAGCAGGATGAAGGGAATAATCACCTTTTTCATGTTCATCCCTCATACTCCTTTCTGTAGAGTGCCAAAAGTGTGAGAACAAGGCTCATCAGGATAACACTCAAAAAAAAGAGGGCGCTCATATTGGGGTCTCCTTTGTAGCTATCTAGCCCGGTATGAAGGGTAAAGCCCTTTTTTAAAAGAACTCCTATCTGATAGCTCAAATTAAAGCGCTCAGGGTCGTCAAAGAATGGCAGCTGCGGGAGTATGAACTGTGCTGCAAAGACCAATCCAAAGCTCGCCAAGGAGGCATAGAGAGGTCTGGATAATATGACGGAGAGAAGCATTGAAAATGCTCCCAAACTTCCCAGTACAAGTATCGTGATGCCGGTGGCAAAGAGGAGATCATCAAATGTTGCCCTAAATCCCTCAAAGCCTGATTTGTAGAGGAGAACCATGTAAATCTGCATGATTAGATAGGGGATTCCAAATATAATCACCATTGCCGTGACCCCTGAAAAGAACTTACCGATGACTATTTCGCTTTTCTTTATCGGCTTCGTGAGAAGGATCCTTATGGTGCCCCTGTCTATCTCGCTTGCCAGCAGATCGCTCATTATTATGATAACTACAAGCTGACCTATCACACTAGCCCAGAAGTTTATCAGGAACTGGGAGACGTTTATCTGGAAGGAAATTTCCAAAGCTTTTGCGCTGTATTCGGTTATTTCCTCGTGGGTGAAGAAGTAAACTATAACGGGAAGAAGCATTAGAGCTAGCATGACTTTAAGCCTGCGGGACTTCAGAAGCCTGTATACCTCGTTTAGGTAAAGAACGCTAATCACTCTCCTCACCTATGTTAAACTTTTCCATGAGGATTCTCTCAAGGGGACTCGTGTGGGGTCTAAAGAGCTTTAAGCGAATGCCCTGGGAGCTCAGATACTTCGGAAACTGCAGGAAAAATTCATCCAGGAATCTTGGATCTACCTGAACCCTCAACATTCCATCCTCTTCCCAGGATTCCCGGACATAAGGCTTTTCCCTCAGGAATTTGAGTGCCCCTACATTATCCGACGTCGCAACATCGTATTCATTCTCCTCTATCCTAGTGAGCTCGCTTATTCTACCTTGAGCTATCAGGCGCCCCTGATTGATTAGACCAACGTAGTTGCACATCTTCTCAACCTCACTGACTATGTGGGAGCTCACAAAAATTGTCTTCCCCTCCTTTGCGAGGGATATAATTTTGCCTATGAATTCAATTCTCCCGAGGGGGTCGAGATTTGCCGTAGGCTCATCAAGTATTAGGAGCTCAGGGTTTCCAATTAAAGCGGATGCAAAGGCAACCCTCTGCTTCTGTCCCGAGGAAAGCTCCTTTATTTTATTTAAAGCCAGCCTGCCAACTCCAACATATTTCATTAGCTCCTTTGCCTGCTCCCTTGTCTCCTCTTTCCCAAGTCCGGAGAGCCTCCCCATATAAGTCAAGAACTCAAAAATCGTCATATCTTCGTATGCTATGGGGACTTCAGGCATGTATCCAACACTCTTCATGATTTCAACCCTTTCCCGGGGCATTTCCATCTCAAAGATTTTTATCTCTCCATAGGTTGGTCTCAATGCAGCTGTGAGCATTTTTATTGTGGTGGTTTTACCGGCCCCATTGGGTCCGAGAAAGCCGTAGACAACTCCTTTTGGGACATTCAAATTGAGATGATAAACTATGTTTCTCTTTCCGAAGAATTTGGTGAGGTCTTTGGTTTTTATGACATGAACCATACTCGACACCATCATCCCAGTCAAAATCTTTATCTTAGCATATAGATGTTAGTCTGAAAGCTTTAAATATGTTTCCCAAATGTTTGAAGTAATTAAAAGTGCCTGAAGCATGCAAAAGAGCACTTCAAGCTCATCAAGGACGTTGCAGTTAAGATAAAGAAATTGTGTATAATCAACGACTTATCATGGTTCAAAAGTTGGTATGATAACACCATTCATAGTTCCTTTCTCTTTTGTTATCATGATAACCAATATGTTACTTTTACGTCATCATAATAACGGAGGAACAAGATGGTGAACCTCGACGAACTCAAAGCCAACGCCCAAGAATACCTTGAAGACGCAGACTATCTTTTCTCCAAAGGGCACTATAACTCAGCCCTAAACCTCTACTTCAAAGCCCCTGTGGCAATCTGCGACTACATAATCCTCCGCGACACCGGAAAACTGCCCCGAAACCACACCGAGCGCTTTAGAATCCTCCAAACCAAATATCAGGAAATCTACGACATCATGGACTTTCACTTCAACAACTACCGCAAAACCTACCTCATGAGGGCAACAAAAGAATGGGTGGAGGTGCTGAAAAATGACATCCACAACCTCTATTCCAGGCTCTGAACCCTTTCCTTTTTCTATATCTATTAAAAATCTCAAAGAGATCGTGGAAGAATTTATAGGGCAACACAGCGAGGTCTTTGATGTAATCCTATACGGCTTAACAGTCCTCGGGAAGGAAAAGCCGAACGACCTCGATCTCATGATACTCACCCGAGAGAAACTACCGGCACTAAAGCTCAGAAACCTAATACTCGAACTAAAGGAGAAACTCTCTCGGATATTCCCTCGCAAAAGGCTTGACATCAGGGCCATGAGTCTTGGGGAACTCTTCGACCCCAACAATCTTGCAAGCTTAGGCATAATCGTGGAAGGATATTCACTTATGAAGGAAAAGCCCCTAGCAGAGCTGACGAACGGGAAGGCTTACGCACTCTTTAGGTTCACCCTAGAAAGCCTTGAGCGTAAAGACCGCGTAAGGTTTCAATACGCCCTAAAAGGCAGAGACATGAGAAGCGGGCTCCTAAAAGAGCTCAATGGAGAGCAGTGGGGCGCATGGGTTGTGGTAGTACCAATCCACCATACTTACCGCTTCAAGGAATTCCTTGAGCTGTGGAACGTGAAATACGAGGCTTTTACGATACTGAAAGGCGCGGATATATTTTACAAGTTTTGAAGCATACTGTTAGGATAACTGGGGCATCACCTTTTTTACTGCGAAGAATTTCAGCTGATCCACGAGTTTTTGAACTTTTTGCTTAGCAAAAGTTTCCGATGGTGGGCCCGCGGGGCTTTGAACCCCGGACCTCCACCTCGTAAGGGTGGCGTCATAACCAGTCTAGACCACGGGCCCGCCCAAGGGTTCTAGTGGACAAGGCATTTATAATATTTTCGATGATATTTCCGAACGGCTCTGGGAAGTGACGCTTTGGATGCTTATGATAAAAAAGAAAAATCAGACCAGCTTTCTCTCCTTTAAAACCCTCTCCATTCTGTCCATGGCTTCTTCGAGCTTTTCGTAAGCTGTGGCGTAGCTTATTCTCACGTAACCTTCTCCGGCTTTTCCGAAAGCATTACCCGGAACCATAACAACTTTTGCCTCTTTAATCATTAACTCGCTGAATTCTTTGCTTGTTAAACCCGTGTCCTTGACGCGTGGGAAAATGTAAA
>QMUB01000037.1 GCA_003663695.1 Thermococci archaeon
CTTGACAATGTGCTCTTTTCTAGAGATTCCAGGAGGAAGTTTTTCCTCTATGGCTCTCTTCTGTATTTTTTTGGTTAGATCAAGCACAAGACGAACGTTAACATCACTCGTGATCAAAGCTCTCTGAATATCCCTCACTACCTCTTTTATAACGGCTTCATCAACCACAGTAGAACGTGCAAGCTTTTTCAGAGCACTGTTGAGTGCCCTCCCCAAACTCTCCAACGCCACTTTCACCACCTATTACAAAGAGGGGTTGGAGGTTTATAATCCTTAGGTATATCCCCCAGTAACCTTCTAAACTTGTCATCCTCACAAACCGGAACCTTATCCCAAAGCACAACACCTGGAAAATTCAATGCACAAATGGATACTTCGTTTAAAATCCGGATTATCTGAGCTTTTTTCATGATAAAATATGTACATTAGGAACTAAAACCATTCATCAGGCTTTTTTTGGGAGAGTTATGGTCTGAAAGTGCCATTTGGTACCATATAAGGTCTGAAAAAGCTTTTAAATCCAAAAAACAGGAAAATTGGTGGAAAAGCGGGATTAGGAGGTGCAGGAGATGGAATGGCTCATCATGCTTCACGGTTACATGCACGTTATGGAACTTAAGCGGAGAAGAAAGAAGCCGGTGATTGAAGAGATGGAGCTCCTCGAGGAACTCGAAAACTCTGCATGATTTCTCTTTTATCCCATCAAAGATTTGTTTCTCAAATCCACAACCGAAATGTATTTATACATTTTCTTGTCAATATTCTCTCCAAGGAGGGAAAGATATGAGTCAAATCGAAGCTGTGAAGGAGAAACTCAGGGTTATTAGAATACTCAAGCTGCTCAAAAAGAGCTACACTTATGAAGATTTATCGAAGATAACCGGACTTCCCATAACTGTTTTGAACAGATATGTGAGAGGCAAAGTCCTTCCCAGTACCAGGAGATCCAAAGAACTTCTGGAAGTCCTTTCTCCCTATCTAAACGTAGAAGAAGAAGCCAAAAAGAGGATTAGATTCGACGAACATGGACTTTTTGACAACATGGGGATACTCGGGGACACGGCACTAATGACGCTCATCGCTGAAACTGTGGCTTCCAGATACATACGTGAGGATATTGATAAAGTTTTAACAGCCGCAACGGATGGAATCCCCCTCGCCGTTCATATAGCCAATGAGCTCAACGTCGATGTTGTTTATGCCAAGAAAAAGAAGGAAGTAGGCGTGGAAAAGTTTTATGAGATAAATTATGTCTCGAGCACTTCGGGGAGTATCTTAACGCTTTACTTGCCCACATGGGCGCTCAAAAAGGGCGAGAGGGTTCTCATAGTTGATGATGTCGTTAGAAGCGGGGAAACACAAAAGGCGCTCCTGGAAATGTGCAGGCGGGCCGGTTCTATTCCAAAGGGGATGTTCTTCCTGATAAGTGTTGGAGACGTTTTGGACAGACTCAAAGAGGAGTATAACATCCCTATAGATGCCCTGGTGAGATTATGATAAGGACGGGGATAGGCATACTCGACGATGTTCTTAGGGGAGGGATAAGGGAAGAAAACAGCATACTCCTGATGGGAGGGATAGATGAGGATCACAGGGTCCTCATGCATCAGTTTGTAATTTCACTGTTGAAGCAGAGGCATAAAATCCTCTTGGTGGAGTATAAACAGAGACCCTCATTGCTCTTAAAATGGCTCGCTGGATACGGCATAAACTACAAGAGGTTTATGAAGAGAGGCAGATTGAAAATACTCGATGGTCACACCAATCTATATTCCAGAGTCCAGGTATCCGGAGAAGACGTACTCCCAAATCCCCTCGACCTCCCAATAAGCACGTCAATTATCAGGGATAAAATCCGTGAGGGAGACTTTGATTTTCTTGTAATTGATGATCTGTCCATTTTATACGCATCGCTTCCCGGAAAGCAGGAATTTTTTAGGATAATTTCCAGGTTTATAAACAGCGTTTCGCTGGAGGGTGTTACATCCGTATCCGCAATAATAGGGGATTTAATTTCCCCATCAGACCTCTCCATGCTCACCATACCCTTCTCATATATTCTCTCTGCCAGAGATGGAAGAATCGCCGTGAAAAAAGCACCCCACCCGTTAGGAGCTGTCAACTACTTCGTGTATGTGAAGACGGAGAGGGGGATAAAACCTATCTCCGAGTATTATGAGAGTCTGGACAAGCTCAAGGAAGCGATGTTTCTCGATGAAAATGGAATGCTCTGGAGCGCAAATCAGAGGGTGCAGATAATCGATGAGGAAAGTGAAGCAAAGCTAATAGAAAGTCTCTTTGAATATTTCGGAAAGGAAAATACACAGAAATTCCTGTACTTCTGGGGAAGACATGAGTTTCAAGGGATTGGAAAGCTCTATATGCAGAGATACGGGAATTTAAAGGAATCCCTGAAGAGAATGTTTCACTCCACAAAGATCAACGGTGGAGGTATTATGGAGTTGAGCCAGGTAACAGGGGATGTTGTCATAGTTAAGGCGAAGAATCTGTTCCCCAGAATATGCAACTTTGGAAATGCCGTCCATCTCCATGATGCTGGAGCGCTCACTCAGATGATAGAGGAAATTGAAGGCGGCGAATGGATTGGGGAAGAAGTGAAGTGTCAAGCAAAGGGGGATCCTCACTGTGAGTTTGTGATAAGGAGAGTGGAGAAATGACAGAGTTCATGATTTATGGGGTTAAGGGGAAAAGCATAGTCGTCGATACGGAAATAGGGATGCCCTTCTCATTCTTCTGCTCCGAGGAGGAGTGCGGAGTTGAAATCCACATGGAAGGGGTCATAAAAAGGGTGAAATTTGATGAGTACATTGCCGTCAGAAACTCCGTGATTTCAGCGAATGAGGACTTCAAAGTGCTCAAAGAGCTGATAGGGGAGCCTCTAATATTTGAGGGAAAGGTCAACGGTGAGAAAGTAAAGCTGCCCGTGGAGGGTGTGAGGGAATTCTCCGAAAGATTTCTATCAAGAGAAGGCTCCTACCACATCTACCCCTAGATTCCCAGGTTGAAGTCCTCCTTAACTATCTGAAGGGCAACGTGCGTGGTTGTTTTTTCAACACCATCTATAGATAAGACCGTCTTCACAAAATGGTTCATATCCTCTCTTCCCTCAAATTTTGCTATGACTATGATATCATAAATCCCCGTAACATCGTAAACACACATGACGTGCCTGTCCTTTGCAATCTCCTTTTCAATTTCGATTATCTTCTTTCCCTGTGCCTGTATTCCTATTATGGCGGTCAGCCCGTATCCAACTTTTTCATAGTCTATTTTTGGATGGATGCCCTGGAGAACCCCATTCTCCTCCATGCGCTTGATCCTGTTGTGAACGGTGCCGACGGCGATGTTAAGCTCCTTAGCGATCTCTCTGTAGGAGAGACGACCGTCCTTTTGAAGAAGTCCCAAAATTTTTCTATCCACCTCATCTATCACCTGCACACTCCCCCTTTCCTCTTCAACCGTAAACTTTAAATATCCTTCCCTTTTCACAGAAACATGGTCGCAAGTTTGGACCGGTAGCCTAGCCAGGACAGGGCATCGGCCTCCTAAGCCGAGGGTCCGGGGTTCGAATCCCCGCCGGTCCGCCATTAACCCAAGGCTTATATATGTATTCTGGCTGGTGCTGGTTTTGAGTTTGTAATTTGTAAATAGACAATAACTTTTGCTCACTCATAATGAGCGCTTAAGGAAACTTGAAACCATTCAATCACAATACATAGATGAGCCTAACCTAAAAAGTCCATTATATTCTTCTGTCCCTTCCTTTCCCTAAACTCTGCTTCAAGCTTCCTCAGGGTTTTCCAAGTCCTCCTCACAATGGGAGGAAATTCTCCATTCTCCCGGTAGTACTCTTCCAAGAATCTCCGGGTTTTTGGATCGCTTGGATATCCGCTTCCAATTTCGCCGTATTTTTCCTTAAGCCTCTCAATGGCTCGATCTCTCGTTACTTTAGCAAGAATTGATGCCGCCGATACAGGGAGGTATTTATCATCCGCCCTGTGCTCCGAGATGATTTTGGGAGAAAATTTAAGTTCTCGCTTTATGTTCTCTCCAAAGCGCTCTTCCTTAACATCTGCAGCATCTATGTAGAGAACATCGGGTTTAACCTTGAGGAAATTCAGAGCCCGGATAAAACCCGCGATTTCCAGATCATTGAGGGTTCCTTCACGGTTATCAATCTCATCGGGCCATAGTTCGACAATCACATGATCATCCAGGACTCTAAGGAGTTCATTAAACAGTTTTTCTCGCCTTTTGGGGGAGAGTTTTTTTGAATCCCTCACATTTAGCTCTCTGAGTTTATCCAATTTTGATTCATCTATTACGACGGCAGCTATTACCAAGGGGCCTATAACGGGGCCCCTACCCGCTTCATCTATTCCTCCGAGCTTCATGCCAATCCCAAAGGATATAAAGTGAAAGGGTTAAAAGCCTTTGGTGGTGAAAATGAAAGTCCATTATGAGTGCCTCTCCTGCTTCATAACTCAATCTCAGAAGATAAGTGAACTGGCAACCGAAGATCTGGAAAAAAGGAAGGAAGCCATGATAGTGGCCGCAAAAGCGCTGCAAAAATACTACCACAGAAATGCCGTTCCCGCAATCGGGGGGAGCCTGCTATTTCTGGAACTTTATAGGTTGCTGGAAAATGATGACCCCTTTAAGGAATATAAGAGGATTTCAAACAGGCTGGCAAAAAAGGTTGTGGAGGAGCTCAGAAAAGAGCTTAAGATAGGTTTAAAGGACGCATTAAAGCTGGCAATTGCCGGTAATGTCATAGACTTTGCCGTGGGATATAATCCGGAGAAAATTGAGGAGGACATTGAACATCGCTTAAATGAGGAGCTCTACATTGACGAGAGTGAAGAACTCTTCAAATCACTTGAAAATGCAAAAACACTGCTCTACCTTGTGGATAACTGCGGGGAGATTTACTTCGACAGGCTGTTTCTGGAGAAAATTGAGGAGGCATATCCCGCTTTAAAAATTTATATTGCGGCAAAGGAAGCCCCCATAATAAACGATGCAACTGTTGAGGATCTTAAAGAGGCAGATTTTGGAAAAGTTGGGAAGATTGTATCGAGCGGCTCAAGGATAGTTGGAAATCCCCTAGAATTTGCGGACGAGAAGTTCAGAGAAATCTTTGAACGGGCTGATGTTATCATAGCCAAGGGGCAGGGAAACTTTGAAGTGATGAGTGAGCTGAAAGATGGGAGGATTTTCTTTCTTTTGAAAGCCAAATGCATGCCCGTGGCGAGGGAGCTTGGAGTTCCCCGGGGCTCGATGGTGTGCGTCAGATTTTAGTTTTTTCATTTGAATCGACGATTGCCGATATTATTTTTGACGAAAGACGATTAGAAAACCTTTTATACTTTAAAGTTGTATATTATAGTGGTGATATCCATGACAACGATAGTTAAGAGGGATGTTAAAAGGTTTGTGAAAGAACTTAGGAGATATTACGACGATGTTTGGAAGATGCCAAAAAGCCAGTACTTATCCAAACCGGATTTCGTTGTAGTTGACCCCAAAACGGGGAAAAAATTGAAGGTTAGCTTCGTATCACTTGACGATGGAGAAACTGTAAGTGTGGTTTATGACGACATAAGCTGATTTCGTTTTTTGTCGTTTTAATTTACGACTTTCACATTTCTAATTTACTGTAGTATTCTAATTCAACCCCCCTCACAGGGGAAGAGTTAAATACTCCATTCCACAATTAGAGACAATGGGGTGCCTATGGAAATCATTCCTGCACATGTTGTTGATGAATCATTTGAAGTTGCAAGTATAATCAGAGACCCCTATTTTAGAGCCATAGCCTATGCCAAAATGGCATATGAACTTTATGGAGTTCAGAACAGAAGATACAAGGAAGCGTTTACAAGGGCTGTCGAAGCAAGCAGAGAAATCGAGAATCCAAAGTATTTAATCAGGGCATTGATTGAAATCGGGAGATACATAGCGAAGTGCGGGATACCCGCATACAAAAAGGTTTTTTATCAAGCCTTTGAGATGGCAAAGGGGCTCGCCCTTCCGACACGGGACGAACTCATAGAGGAAATCATACAGGCTCTTGTGGGGCTTAAGGACTATGATGAAGCTCTCTACTATGCGATAGAGCTCGTTGATAAAATAAAGAAAAGTGAGAACTTTCTGAATCTCCTAAGCTACTACCTGAAGATAGGTAAGATGCGAAAAGCGCACTTTATAGTTAACCATCTTGAGGATGAGCCCTGGAGGTCGATAGCGGCGGTTGAAACCCTCAAAGTGCATTTGAAGAGGGAGGAGTATGGAAGTGCCATAAGAATTTTGAATGCAATCCAGAATCCCTACTGGCTCTCCGAGGGCATAAGAGAAACCGCAATACACCTCAAAACCCAGGGTGCACCGAGAGCAACCCTTGAAAAGTTCGTAAATATCGCAAAGAACATGTCGGAGGATCACGGAGAGGAAGTTCTAACAAACCTCCTTATCGGCTTTGGAATAGTTGGAGAGGTTGAACTTGCATTAAACATACTCTCATATCTCCCAGCGAAGAGAAGGGCCCCGATACTCATAGAGCTCACTGCAAGAATAATGGATGATCCAAAGATACTCGAGGATCTGATGATAAGACTTGAAGGGGGGCTTTTCAACAAGGTTGGCAAGTTCATTATGGGGAGGGTTCTGGAGAAACCTGCTCTCGAATATCAAGCCCTTGTAGGCATCATAGGAAATAAGGCCAAGGATGAAGCGCTCCTCACCAAGGTCGTCACATATTATGCAAAACTGAGAGAATATCAGAAGGCAATAAGCCTCGCACAGCGGATAACGGACAATTATCTCCGCTCCCTTGCCTTTGGAAGTATTGCAGTGAATCTCCTAAAGGAAGGAAACGTTGACAGGGCCCTTGAGGTGGCATTCGAGGTTAAGCATCCCAAATGGAACTCATGGCTTATGGCCGAGCTTCTGGTAAAGATACTCGAGCAGGCTAAAGAACAGGAAATCGAAAACGACCTGGAGAAAAAAGCAAAGGAAGAAAAGGTTCTGTGGGGAGACTAACCTTTCTTCTCCATATATTTCTCCAGACTCTTCGCGGGAATATCAAGCTTCATCCCGAGGTTCTCCAGAAGTATCCTGAGGGCATATACCCTCGCATATTCTTCGAATCCTTCCGGAGCATAGCTGCCCGGATCGAAGTGCAAAAGCTTCTCAACAGCAATTCCAAGGGCATCTCCTTTTGTCTTCTTGGTTATGCCTTTGAAATATTCCCTAATCCCCTTTGTGTTGATATCTGCATAGTGAGCAATCTTCAATGTGGCGGTTTCGTTTATGCCCGCCAGAATCCTTGCGATGTCTGCCATCTGCACTTTTTCGTCTATCATGATGCGTTTGACCACAATCCACTTCTCACCTTCTTTAACATGCTTTGCTGTGAAGTTTATGTGCTCCTCTCTGAAGGGCAGCACCACCTGGAGCTCTTTTATGGGCTCTTCGGGATAGTTCACCCTTAAGTCAGTCCTGGAAAGGGTCTCCCTTATCAGGAATGCCTTTGCCACATCCACGACAAGTTTCTTAGCCTTTTTATCCTTCTCAAAAACCAGAGCACCAGCTTTTCTTGAGAGTCCTGGAGATTTTAGGGTTTTAAAAACTTCTTTGAGATCCTTTGTGGCGATATCCTCGGCAAGGGAGATTAGAGCAGGGACGTTCATTATATCAATCAGGTACTCTCCAATTTTATCATTAACCGTGTTGGAGATTCTTGCGAGAAAGCGGGCTATGTTTTCATCATGCATAACCACAAGCTTTTCTCCAACTTCCCATTTTCCATGCCTTGCCGTAAACATTACATGGTCCTCTATATTCATGATCCCACCCCGGTTAATTATTCCTTCAAAGATATTTAGCTTTTGCGAGGTTTTAAACCCTTAGTTTGGGTTTAGCTTTTAAAGGGGTTGGATGATTTATAATTGGTGATGTTCATGAGGATTAAGCTCGAACATGGTGCTGGCGGGGAAATCATGGAAGAACTAATAAGGGATGTTATACTTAGAAACCTCACCCTGACCTCCGCTGGAGGTATAGGCCTCGATGCTCTGGATGACGGCGCATCGATACCCTTTGGAGATAGGCATCTGGTTTTCACAATAGATGGGCATACTGTGAGACCCCTCTTTTTCCCCGGAGGAGACATAGGGCGTCTGGCAATAAGCGGCACGGTGAATGACCTAAGCGTGATGGGTGCGAAGCCTCTTGC
>QMUB01000038.1 GCA_003663695.1 Thermococci archaeon
CCCCCTTCCATCCCCACCCATAATGGAACCCTACCTTTCTCCAATACTTCCCGCATCTCTTCGTGGTTTTTTACTATAGAAAAGCTCTCGCTCTCACGGACATCATTTTTTAATGAATTTAAAGCCTCTAGAGCATATCTCAGGGCGGAATTTCTCTTTTCAGAGGGAGTCCATATTGCCATGACCCTGGATCCTATGAAATCACCGAAAAATCTTTGATAGTTACTTTCAAGGATGTTCCTTTCCCCTTTCTTCCTTTTCTCATAGATATATGCCGGCAGATCGGAATGAGCATCGAATATCATACCTATCCCCATAGAAGAGTAGGGAAGAGAAGTATTTAAAGTTAGCGCGCTAGCATAATCTTTCTAAACTCCTCCTCAGCCTCTGCCCTTATTATTGGATCAGGAATCTTCTTAATTAGCTCCTCAGCAGTGAGTATCTCCCCTTCTTCAATGAGAGCCAAAGCTATTCCCTTAAATGCCTCACTCTTCTTCCTGACATCATCTATTGTCGCAGCAAGTTTCAGGGCTTCTTTGGGCTTTCCAAGCTCTGATAGGAGGAAAGCAATATACTCGACTTCCTCGCCATGAAGCTCCGAAACATTCAGGAGCTCCAGAGCCTTATCCACCATATTCCCGTAAGTAAAGACTTCCACCTTCTTTAACCAGAAGGATATTTCCAGAAGGGCTATGACTTTTTCCTTATTTCCCATTTCAGACTCCATAACCTTTGCAGCTGCATATTTATATCTTCCTTCTTTGAGGGCATTTCTCAGGGTTGGAGTGCCCGAATGGAGAAGGGTCTTGCATATCTCTATCTTCTTCTCGACATCGGCAGCTTTCTCACTTACACGAAGCTTGTCAAAGAGATCGTGGGCTCGCTCATAAAAACGAAGAGCCTCCTTTGAATTCAGATAATCACCGCTCTCCACCATTAAATCTCCCAGCTTTATTAAAAGGTCAAGCTTCTGTACATAACCTATTTTAGAGTTCACAATCAGATCAAATGCTTTCTCAAACTGCTCAAGAGAATCCTCTATCATCCCCGCCATTCCCAGATAATGTGCGACATATCCCAGTATTTCACCAATCTCTGAGGAGCTGTGCGTTCTCCTAAGCCTATCCACCATATCCAATGCTCTGACGAAAAGCTCACCTGAGCTATCATAATCACCAAAAACCGCATATGCAAACCCCAGATTGGCATAGGCAATTGCCTTACTACCCGTGTCCTTTATCTTATTGGAATAGTACTCGGCATCCCCCAATACTTCAAGGGCAGACTCCAAATCCCCATACGAATAAATCTCAGTGGCTATAAAAATTAGAACCTGCACCTTCTCAAGACTATCCTCTATTCCAGCCACCCTTGAAATGGCGTCATCCCACAGGCCTTTTCTAATCAGGGTCATTATCTCATCGAGGTTCATCATAAATAAAAATTCGCAAAAGTTCTATATAACCTTTTTTTAAAACCTTCCTCTCAATGCAGAATATGAAGGGCAAAAGCAACCCCTAGCGGAACTGTGAAGTTATCAAAGGGTTTTAGCTTCCCAATGCTAAAGAGCTCCAAAACTGTCCCTATCAGTGAGGACAGAAAAGCTATTCCAAGAAATCCGCTTACAGGTTGCGAGGTCCAGTGTGCCCATGCAACGTATCCCAATGCCGCTCCAAGGAATGAAAAGAGCAGAAAAGCCAGCGAACCCTCAAGGCTCTTATTTTCAAGGAGGAATATCCTTCCAAACCTCCCTCCAACCAGAGCGGCAAACCCATCCCCCCATGCCATGACAAAGGTTGCCACTATCGGAATGTAGCTCCTGATTCCAAAAACACCCACGAGGATCCCTATGCTTATTATGTAATAAACGGGACCGTACGCATGGAGAGGATCATCCCCTTTGGGAACCATGGCTTCTCTAACTGGAAGTCCAAATATAAAAGCTATTGTCAGAATAGAGGCAAGGGTCGCAGGGATTAAAATAACCCATTTTATGGAGGAGAAAAGAGGTAAAACAATTATTATGTCCGAAGCGAGTATGTGGATAATTCTTCGGGTGAAGCTGGCAGAATAGCGTTTCCTAAAGAGCTGTCCTAAACCCATTACGGAGAACACATAGAGCATGACAATTAGAAACAGATCCCAGGTTCCCTTCATTTTAACACCACTCCACTCAATCATTCCCTCCTGCTCTCCCCGCACATGACGGCGCTCGCAATCATGTGGGCAAGTCTCAAAGGCTCTGGAATTAGAGAGTTCTTTCGGGTTATGTTTATGACCTCCTCAGCCTGCTCGGGAGGTATGTTAAACGCCTGATAGTAGAGTTTCCCCCTAATCATCTCCCTCACTTCTCCAGCCTTTCTCAAAAGGGCGATCCTTTCCTCTGCATCACTGAAATGCTTTCTCAATGCCCTCTCCATAGCATTCAGATCCGGCTTTTTTCTTATAACGACAATCACAGGAAGCCCCGTTTCTTCAGCCAGATGCTTAACATCAATTAAATTAAAACCCCCATAGGTTATACCCTTGAGCATTATTATCCTCAAATCTTTAAAGCGGCTCCTGTTTATGGCGTCAATCATCTTCTCTGTGGCATCCCTCCCATCCACATCAATCCAGCGCGTTAAAACACCCAGAACCTCTTCATTTCCTTTCATGACAACTCCAACTAGAATGGTTTTCCCCCTACCCTTAAAGCGAAAAGTCCCATCATCAAAACCCACAACTCTAATCTGGGTTTTTATCTTGTAAAAATGCATGGAGAACACCTATGTGGAACTCACAAGCCAGTCAAGATATTCCTTATTCACCCTGTCCACATCTATCCTGACTATGGCGGGAATTTTGTAGGGATGATTCTCCGTTATAAAGTCACGGATGGCTTTCCAATGGTCTATCCGGGTTTTAAGCAGGATCCCGATTTCTCTATCCTCCTCCACTCTTCCTTCCCATAGATAAAGGGCTTTATGCTCCCTGAGGTTAGCACATGCAATGAGTTTCTCCTCCAGAAGCTTCCTAACGATGCGTTCAGCGCTTTCCCAGTCAGGAAAAGTTGTGTATATCAAAACCATCTCGCTCATATCCCTCACCATGGAAATCTCTGCTTGAATTGAGCTTAAACCTTTCGGAAGTGTGAAACCTTTAGTTTAACCATATTAGTTTAAAATCTCCTCTTTAGTTGTTAACTTTTGGTTTTGGAAAGGTATAAATGCTTTTCTTGAGATTTTAGGATTAGGTGAGAGGATGAAGGCTTATCATATTCATGTGGAGGGAATTGTTCAGGGTGTTGGCTTTAGACCCTTCGTCTACAGGATAGCCTATGAACATGATTTGAGAGGCTACGTTAAAAACCTGGGAGATGCGGGTGTTGAGATTGTTGTCGAAGGTAAGGACGAGGATATAAAAGCATTTTTGAATGATCTGAAACACAAAAAGCCCCCCCTTGCAAGGGTTGAGAAAATCAAGAAGAAGGAAGTTCCACCCATAGGCTTTGATAAGTTCTACATAGAAAAGAGCTCTTCGGGCGGAAAGGGAGGGGACTCTATAATTCCCCCGGATGTTAGCATATGCGATGATTGCGTTAGAGAATTATTTGATCCCTCGGATAAGAGGCATATGTATCCTTTCATAGTATGCACCAACTGCGGTCCAAGGTTTACCCTTATAGAGGATCTACCCTATGATAGGGAGAACACCACGATGAGAGATTTTGATATGTGTGACTTCTGTGAGAGCGAGTATAAGGATCCACTAAACCGTAGATATCATGCGGAGCCGGTCTGCTGTCCGGTATGCGGCCCCAGATACATGCTCTTCGATAATAACGAGAACGAAATAAGTGGAGACCCATTAAAGAAGGCAGCCGAGCTCATAGACAAGGGCTATATAGTTGCCATTAAGGGCATCGGAGGAATTCACATAGCCTGCGATGCGATGAACGAGGAAGCCATTAGGGAGATTAGAAAGAGGAGCTTCAGACCCCAGAAGCCCTTTGCCCTTATGGCGAAGGATCTTGAAACAATTGAGAGCTTTGCAGTTGTTGGAGAAAGAGAGAGGGAGGAACTCTTAAGCTACAGAAAGCCCATACTCGCACTTCAAAAGAAGGAGCCCTTCCCCCTGCCCGAGGTTCTCGCCCCCGGTCTGCACACAATTGGAGTCATGCTTCCCTATGCGGGAACCCATTACATACTCTTCCACCACTCCAAAAGCCCCGTTTATGTGATGACCTCCGCCAATTATCCCGGACTTCCCATGGTGAAGGACAATGAGGACGCATTTAAAAAACTCAAAGATCTGGCAGACTACTTTTTGCTCCATAACAGAAAAATACTTAACCGGGCAGATGATAGCGTCGTGCGCTTCGTGGATGGAAGACGCGCCATCATAAGGAGGAGCCGCGGCTTTGTTCCCCTTCCCATAAGCATACCCTTTGAGTACAGCGGTGTGGCTCTTGGCGCTGAATTGATGAATGCTTTTGGTGTGGCTAAAAAGGGAAAGGTCTATCCAAGCCAGTATATAGGGAATACATCAAAGATAGAGATCTTTGAATTTATGAGAGAAGCTATAAAGCACTTCAAGAAGATACTGAGGCTCAGGAAGCTTGATCTAATAGTGTGCGACCTTCATCCCCTTTATAACACAACGAAGCTGGCCATGGAGCAGGCTAACGAGGAGGGAGTGGAGCTGCTCCAGGTTCAGCACCACTATGCCCATGTGGCTTCCGTAATGGCAGAGAACGGCTTGGATGAAATCATAGGGATAGCTCTGGATGGAGTTGGCTACGGTACGGACGGAAAGACCTGGGGGGGCGAAGTTATATACATGAGTTATGAGGACGTGGAGCGGCTATCCCATATAGATTACTATCCCCTACCCGGAGGAGATCTGGCGAGCTACTATCCCCTAAGGGCACTAATAGGAATCCTGAGCAGGGTGTATGAAATTGACGAAATCGAAGAAATAATCACAAAATGCTGTCCAAAGGCTATTGAAAGCCTGAAATATGGAGAGGTCGAGTTTAATGTGGCTCTCAACCAGCTGGCGAGAGGAATAAATGTGAGCTATGCATCCTCAACGGGACGCGTGCTCGATGCTATGAGCGTACTTCTAAACATCGCCTACAGGAGACACTATGAAGGAGAACCTGCAATGAAGCTTGAGAGTCTGGCAATAAAAGGCAAGAATGACTTAGGCTTTTCAATAGAAAGCAACGGAGAGAGTATAAATGTGGAGAGCATATTTACCCATGCCCTTGAGAGCAATGCCAGCCCGGCAGATATAGCATACTCCATGCATCTTGCAATAGGAAGGGCATTTGGGGAAGTGGCAGTTGAGAAGGCCAAGGAATTCGGGATAAAAAATGTTGGAATAAGCGGCGGTGTTGCATACAATGAACTGATAGTCAAGACGATAAGGAAAATGGTTGAAGCCAATGGACTGAAGTTCTACACCACTCATGAGATCCCGAGGGGGGACAACGGAATAAACGTTGGCCAGGCTTTCCTGGGAGGGCTCTATTTAGAAGGATACCTAACTAGAGAAGATTTGACCATGTAGCTGGGGCATAATTCTGATGTTTTTCTGTCGTCTTTCGTGCCCCTCATATTCAACATTCTTTCAGATTACTGTGAGGGCACAGATTTCACTCTGACGCGATTTTTGAGTATCTTCCAGCTCCTCTGAAAGAATGAAGGGGAACCTAGAGAGCTCTGAAGGGGTGTTGTGAGTGCGGGAGGTTGGAGCAAAATTATAGATATAAGCTGAAGGTGATTAGAATGCAGAAAACTTAATGCCCCCAACCCCAGTGCGGGAAAAACTAATAAAAAGAAACATCTATTATAATTGGGGAGTGGTATGGACAGGGTGAGGGCGCGCTTGAAAATCTACGGCAGGGTTCAGGGCGTCGGCTTTAGGTGGAGCATGCAGCGCGAAGCAAAAAAGCTGGGCTTGAGCGGATGGGTAAGAAACCTGCCTGATGGAACAGTGGAAGCCGTTATAGAAGGGGATGAGGAGAGAGTGGAAGCTTTGATAGGATGGGCTCATCAGGGCCCGCTCCTAGCCATGGTAAAAAAGGTGGAAGTGAAGTGGGAGGAGCCAAAGGGGGAGAAGGGATTCAGGGTAACCCACTGACCTTTGCCCTCTCCAGCAAAACCCTTTTAGGGCAGTAGCGGACTTCACAATATGAGCAAACGAGATTCTCTTTTCTTTTCTCAGGCGTGTGAAGAATTAGTCGCTTGAAGCCCGGAATCTCCTTGATCCTGACAAAAACCTCCACGGGGATTGTTCCGTCTATTACCACATATGCCACGGGCTCCTCATGGGTTAAATTTTTGCTGAATATCTCCATTATGGGGATTTTGTTGCTCGATAGGAGAACCAATAGGGCAGATATTGCCGGGGCATATAGCTCCTTTTCAAGTTCAAGCTCAAGGACTTCCCATCCCATTATAGGTGCGACGTTCACAAAGCTCGGGAAGGGCTGAAGCCTCTCGAAAATCAGCTTCAGGGGGGCGGTTTTCTCTATGTACTCTATAGTATGATACACGATCTTCCTGTTAACCCCGACAACCCTGGAAAGCTCGCTAATTGGAACTTCCGCGTTCCTTAGATATATTTTACCGTTTTTAACGCTCAAGCCATTCTCAAATAAAAACTCCGCGACCTTCCTCCTCGCAGGATAATTTTTAAAGTATTCTTCAAGTATGAGCATCATCTTTGCCACCTCTTATACAGATATGAGTAAGAATGGCTATTTAAGTCTTTCGATAAAGTCTTAAACATTTCGTCAATTCAGAGATAGGGTGAGAATATGAAGTGCAAGTTCTGCGAGAAGGAAGCGTACATAAGATTGCACTATCCAAAGATGCTCCTCTGTAAAGAGCACTTCATAGAATACTTCGAACGAAAGGTCAGGCGCACGATAGAGAGATATAAGCTGCTAAAACCGGATGAGAAAATATTGGTCGTCATCAGCGGAGGAAAGGACTCGGCTGTAACAGCTTACGTCCTCAAAAAGCTCGGCTACAACATAGAGTGCCTCCACATAAACCTCGGCATAGGAAAGTATTCAGAAGAGAGCGAAGCCTATGCAAAAAGGCAGTGCGAGCTCATCGGGGCAAAGCTCCACATTGTTAGGGTTAGAGAACTCTTGGGAGCAGGGATAGGCGAGCTTAAGACACGCAGACCAACCTGCTCCTACTGTGGCATAACGAAACGCTACATCTTCAACCGTTTTGCCTATGAGAACGGCTTTGACGCTATAGCGACAGGACACAACCTTGACGACGAGGCTTCCTTCGTTTTCTCCAACATAATGCACTGGAACACGGATTATTTGGGCAAGCAGGGACCACTTTTACCAGGTGAAAGCAAGTTCGTGAAGAAGGTTAAACCATTATACGAGCTCACCGAGAGAGAAGTAGTTTACTATGCTCTAGCCCTCGGTCTGGAGTACATCATCCACGAGTGCCCGTACGCGAGAGGAGCCACGACAATAGAGTACAAGGAAATCCTGAACGCCATGGAAGAGAAAAAGCCGGGCACAAAGATAAACTTCATAAAGGGCTTTTTGAGAAAGAAGCACCTCTTCGAACGCGAACTTAAGGAAGCCCCTCTTGGAGAGTGCAAAGTGTGTGGAATGCCCGCCCAGGGGGAGAAGTGCTCATTCTGCAGAGTTTGGGGGCTGGAGGAGCCTATAAACCTCCGAATAAAATAAGTTTATTAGTCATTATCCCATAACTTCCTCTGGTGATAGTATGGTAAGGCTTGTGTCCTTCGATGTATGGAACACACTCATGGACATTAACATCATGCTCGAAAACCTCGGAAAAGCCTTATCCTATCTCCTGAATATCCCGGAAAAGGATGCTATGGGTAAGGTTCTGGAAGCTAGAGAGGAAATTAAAAGGATTAGGAAAGCTAGAGCCAGTAACCCCTCTAAAGCACTCGAAGAAAGCCAAAAGCTCCTTGCAAATAAACTTGAAGTGGACGTTGAAATCGTTAGGAGAGCTGCCGCTTTAGCAACTCTAAGCGTCGACGAAAGGATAGTCCTTTCAAAAGTTCCCGAAACACTTAAACGACTCAACGGAAGGTACATCGTAATCACGACGGGTAACGTGATGTTCTGGCCCTCCTCCTACACGAGATTGCTCATGGAGAAGTTCGGGCTCGCGGAGCATATCACGAGGCAGTTTTATTCGGATGAGATTGGAACATACAAACCGATGAAGGAAGCTTTTTTA
>QMUB01000039.1 GCA_003663695.1 Thermococci archaeon
CCCGCTCCGTTGGGCCCGAGGAGGGCAAATATCTCGCCTTCTTCAATCTCCAAATTAACCCCCCGGAGAGCCTCAAAATTCCCGTATCTTTTTCTCAATTCCCCGACCTCAAGCGCTTTCATGGGCTCACCCATGGTAATTCGGAGCTCATGGGATATAAAAGGTGATGTAATTCTGAAGTACAGAGAAAAAGAAATGAACAAAATCAAAATAAAAATCAGATGTCAATATCTCCCTTCTCCTTGAGCTTCCGGTACATGCGCCATGTTATTACAGGTCTCTTGGTGGCGAGAACGTCATCAACCCTCCTAACCGCCGTGTTGTGAGGTGCACTCTTGACAAGCTCGGGGTTGCTATAGGCTTCCTCGCTTATCCTCTTGAGGGCATCAACATAGGCATCGAGTTCCTCTTTGGTAACCCCCTCCGTTGGCTCAATCATGAGTGCCTCATGCACGATGAGGGGGAAGTATATGGTTGGAGCATGCAATCCGTGATCAAGGAGCCTCTTTGCCACGTCGAGAGCCTTAACCCCGGTATCCCTCTTCATGGGCTCCGCTGAGAAGACCACCTCATGCTTCCTGAGCTCTTTGTGAGGAAGTTCATATCCCTTCGTTCCCTTCAGCTTCTTTCCCAGGTAGTTTGCATTGAGCACGGCTATCTCACTGGCTTCCTTCAAACCCTGGCGCCCCATAATCTTGAGGTAGGTTAGAGCCTTGACAAGAACTCCAAAGTTGCCGTAAAACTCCTTCACCTTTCCTATACTCTTTGGAAGGTCGTAGTTGAGGTAGTATTTCTCTCCATCGTACTCCACAACCGGCACTGGCAAGTAGTCCTTCAGGAAATCCTTCACACCGACTGGGCCGGCTCCGGGCCCTCCACCACCATGAGGCGTTGAGAATGTCTTGTGGAGATTTATGTGAACCACATCAAAGCCCATATCCCCTGGTCTGACCTTCCCGAGGATTCCATTTAAGTTTGCCCCATCATAGTAGAGCAGACCTCCAGCATCGTGAACTATTTTTGCTATCTCGAGAATGTCCTCCTCAAAGATTCCAAGAGTGTTGGGGTTTGTGAGCATCAATCCGGCAGTTCTTTCGCTTACAGCACTTCTTAGAGCTTCCAAATCCACCATTCCCTGCTCGTTTGAAGGTATCTCTATAACCTTGAAACCTGCCATTGCAGCACTTGCTGGGTTTGTCCCGTGCGCAGAATCGGGTACAATAATTTCATCTCTCTTTGTATCGCCCCTATCCAGATGGTACGCTCTAATTATCATGACTCCCGTGAACTCACCGTTTGCCCCTGCTGCAGGCTGCAGCGTAAAGCGATCCATTCCCGTAACTTCCTTAAGCCATTGCTCAAGCTCCCACATTACCTGAAGTGCTCCCTGAACTGTTCTCTCATCCTGATATGGATGAACATAAGTTACTTTTGGATGCCCTGCAAGCTCCTCGTTTATCTTTGGATTGTACTTCATCGTACATGAACCGAGCGGATAAATGCCGCTATCAACACCATAGTTCATCTCACTCAGTCTTGTGTAGTGTTTAACCACCTCCGGCTCGCTGAGCTCCGGAAGCTCAAGACTCCCGCGCTTGAGTTCCTCGGGGATTTGAACATCGATGTCCTCGATTGCTTCAGGGAGTGTAAAGCTAACCCTTCCTCTGCCACCGAGCTCAAATATGAGCGGTTCGTCCCATCTCGCCTGCTTAAACATAGGCATCACCTTCTATCTCCTTTAAAGCATCCACAAGGGCATCAATCCACTCCTTTCTCGTCGTCTCGGTTACTGCAAAGAGTGCACTTTCGCCGAGCTCCGGGAAGTGAGGCTTCAAATAGAAGCCGCCGTGAATGTTCCTCTCAAGCAGGCGCTCGTGAATTGCGTCGTAGGGAACTTCGAACTTAACGGGTACATCTTTGAAGTTTATGCCTTCAAAGGGCAGCTCTCCAACTTCTTTCATGCGCTTTTTGAAATAGGCTGTGTTTTTGAGGATGACCTCACCCAGCTTTGCGAGCCCCTTTGGACCAAGCGTAGCAATGTGAATTGCAGCCGCAACAGCAACAAGAGCCTCGTTTGAACATATGTTTGAGGTTGCCTTCGCCCTTCTTATGTGCTGCTCCCTCGTCTGAAGCGCCATAACAAAGGCTCTCCTCCCATCCACATCCTTTGTCATCCCTATGATCCTTCCTGGCATCTGCCTCACGAGCTTTTTATCGTTCTTAACCGCAAATATTCCCGCCCGTGGCCCACCGAAGTTCATGGGGCTTCCAAAGAAGGCGGCTTCACCTATCACGATATCTGCTCCGTAATTTCCAGGTGCTTCTAAGACCCCAAGGCTCGTTGGATCAACACCAACAACAAAAAGGGCGTTGTTATCATGGGCAATCTCCCCAACCGCCTTAATCTCCTCTTCAATGAGTCCAAAGAAGTTTGGCATCTCTATGTAAACACCAGCGGCTCCTTCAACTTTCTCTTTTAACTCTTCCAGATCCATCTGTCCCTTCTCATTCCACTTCACATACTCAATTTCAATACCTGCACCATCAACGTATGTTTGCAGCACCTTTATTTTTTCAGGGCTGAGATTCTTTGGAACGATAAATTTGTTTCTTCTTGTAAATCTTGCAGACATTCTGGCAGCTTCTCCAAGGGAAGTACCCCAATCGTACATAGAAGCGTTTACTATCTCCAAACCAACAAGCTCTGCAATCAAGCTTTGATACTCAAAGAGTGCCTGAAGCATTCCTTGACTTATCTCGGGTTGATAGGGGGTATAAGCTGTTAGAAACTCGCTTCTCTCTATGAGATATTTAACGTGTGCGGGTACGTAGTGGAAGTATGTTCCAGCACCGAGGAAGCTTGGCATTTCCAGGGCAGTTTTATTTTTGCCCAGCATCTCGTTCATTTCGAGGAAAACCTCATATTCACTCTTGCCTTCAGGGAGGTTGAACTCATAGGAGACATTCTTCGGAACATCCGAAAAGAGGTCTTCAATACTCTCAAATCCTATTTCCCTGAGCATTTCCTCCTTATGCGCCGAATTTGGCATGTAATGCTTTCCCATAGGCATCACCTTTAAATCATCACCAAAAAGTTTCGCAGTCATATAATATATGCTTTGCGTTAATCTCAGGTTAAGTGGAAAATGTTAAATTACAGAACTCCTTAACCGGGTTGGGGTGAGTCAATGATAATAGGCTTCGACTACGATGGAACACTGGTGGACAGCTATTCGGTGATTGAAGAAGCGTTCATCCATGCTCTGGAAAAACATTATTCATGGCTACCCTTCAAAGGGTTATGGGCTAAAATTCTCACCAGAATTGAGCTCTACTTTGAAAGACCAAAATTCGGCAAAAAGAGACACAAAGGGAAGATAAGCCAGCCTTTCTTTTTTAAGTTGAAGTTCTCAAGAACATGGTTCGATGAGAGGGCAAAGCTGACAAAGCCTATAGATGATTCAAAGGAGCTCATAAGAAAGCTGAAGGAGGAAGGACATGTCGTCATATCCTTCTCTGCCGAGGACTTCATAGATGGCATGAAGGAATACCGATTGCGGCTTAATGGCTTTTATGACCTCTTCGATGATGTGATAATATTTGGACGTGAGGTTACCCTTAGTGAGGCACTATGTCTGGTGAGAGAAAAATATGGGGATGAAATCTTCCTATGGGTGGATGACAAGCCATGGCGCTTTGTGGGGAGGGGAGATGAAAACACGGAGTATGTATGGTACTACTTCCCTATTACAAGCAAATATGCGGAGGAAAAAGCTCTGGAGCAGATACCACGCCTTCACATTATAAGAGACCTCTGGAGCATCTTCGATGTTATAAAGAATGTGGAATCCAGTCGCGGCATTATAGACAAAGCTTAAAATCCCGAAGGAGTAACTTCATCATGGTGATCAAATGCATATCCTGAATGCGATAATATTCTTTGCATATGCCCCGGCACTCGCCATACTGTGGTACTTCTATCATGAGGATAAGTACGAGCCAGAGCCAAAAAAATATGTCATAGGAACTTTCATACTAGGAGCCACGCTCTCCGTTGGAATTGCCATGCTCCTTGAAGCCATCATGGTGCAGGGAGAATTTGGGTATGTACTTCTTCCAGCAACGGCATTCTACGCTGCTCTGGTTGCAGGTTTTGTTGAGGAGCCGGCAAAAGCACTTGCCGTGAGATTCCCATTTAAAGCGGGGCAGATGGATGGGATAATGGATGGTGTAGTGTATGGTGTGGCAGCGGGGCTGGGATTTGCCGCAACGGAGAATCTCTTTTACGGATTAGGTTATGGTCTGGGAACCACCATAACGAGAGCTTTTCTAACACCCTTTGCCCACGCAACTTGGAGTGCCATTATAGGTGTGGGGTACGGTTTAAAAGCGGAGGGGAAGATACAGTCCCTCTCAAACTACTTTATCCTGGCAATTCTACTCCATTTTCTCTGGGACTACTTTGCGTTCCTGAGTCTCAAAATACCCGCATACACAATCTTCACAGTACTCCTAATCTTCATAAACATAGCTTTAATTAGATACTTCGTGATGGCCGGTCAGAGAGAGGATTTAGAAAAGATGTGGTGGTACTGGTTTGTAGGAGGCAGGAGATATGAATGAGAAAATTGAAAAGGCGCTTTTTGAGGCAAGGCCCTATGTGGAATATTTTGAAGAGCTCAAAGCCAAAATAGAGGAGATATCATCAAAAGCTTCAAATGATAAAGAGTTTAAGACACTCGTTGAAAAGGAGATAACACTAGCAAAGGAACCTTTCAAGACAGATCTGAGAATTTTCCTCCAGAAGTTTGAGGTCCTGTGATATTTTCTTTTTATTTAAATCGAAAAGTATTTTAACATCAAAGTGAATTAAACTTTTGGTGGATTCCATGAAAAAACTTCTTGGTTTGGGAGTGGTCTTCCTCCTCATGGCTGCTCTCCCGGCATGCACGATGGGGGCTCCCACAAAGGAGGAGATCATAGAGAGGATGGAGAATGTGGACGCCTACACATACATGCTGAATATGAAAATTGCAACTCCCTACGGCACTTCCACCATAAAAGCCCACGAAGGGCTTGATAAGAGCAAAAACGTCTCCTTTGCTGAGTATGAGGTCATCTCCCCTGGTCCCACCATTAAAAACACCCCAATCAAGACACACTCATGGGAGTTCTTCGATGGAGAATACGGATACAGCAAGGTTGTAAGGACAGAGGATAACGTATCCACAAAGGAGAGCCACAGGTGGGATTTAAACGACTTGAAATATCTTTTAAAAGACTTCCTGCCGGCTAATGCGAGCAGGGAGGATGTAATTCAAGTTATCACCAGCCAGAGGGACTATATCTCAAACATACTTGTGCCCCTCTTCAAAAATGCTACCATAGAAGGAGTCGAAGGAAAAGGAGGATACTATATCCTGAGATTTGCACTGCAGAGAAACGGTTCCATCTCCGAATATGTGGAAGAAATGCGGAAGGTGGAAAACATCTCCGGAGAGATGTGGGTGAGAGATGGGCTCCCCACAAAGATCCATGTGGTTCACGTGAGTAGCTTTGTGGAGCCGTCCTCGAACACAACGCATACCATCACAAAGGATTACAATGTAACATTTGATTACAGGTTTGAAATTCCTGAGTGGGCAAAGAAACTTCGGGAGGAGACGTCTGGATGAAAAAAGCATTTGCAATTCTCCTTTTACTTCTAGTTACAGGATGCATCGGCACCGAGAAGCCGCCCACAGAGAAGGAAGTCCTAAATGCGATTGGAGCAATTCAAAAGTGTCAGTATGAAATGAGAGAATTCATAAGTCAGTTTTTCTGTTTGCTTTCTGGTATAATTTTGTTAGAGTTCATTCCCGATTTGGTGGATCGCCTGGTGATGTGACTGAATGGCTTCAGAGGGTGATGCTACAGTTATCCTAACAGTATGCTCGCGGGGTACCACAAGTATTTAAATGATGATTGCCTCCATTTCAAGGGGATGATGAACGTTAGCCACTCTGAAGGGTGAAGAAAAGAGGGTTAACTGACCTTCAATACTCCCCTAAAATTTCATGCTGCACAAGAGCCACTATATCGTTGTGTATATCTTCTAGAGAAGCTAAGGCGTTTATTATTTTAATTTCCTCAAAGCGCTTTGCAAGCTTTAAATAGTTCTCCCTAACCCTTCTCTGAAGCTCGGCTATTTTATCAAACTCTGTTTTGATTTTACGTCCATTTATTCTGTTCATACTCTCCCTAACAGGCAGATCTAAGAGGATAACCAGGTCAGGACGCACCGCAAATCTATTTAAATCCACAAGCCATTCCAAGTCCAAGCCTCTAGCCCACTGATACGCCAGGGATGAATAGAAATAGCGATCAGAGATTACAACCTTTCCCTGTTCAAGAGAGGGTTTTATTAACTTATGGACATGCTCAGCTCTGTCTGCAGCAAATAAAAGTGCCTCCGCTTCATGGCTTATCCTGGCACCGTCTATAATGCCCTCCTTTCCCCCAATTAAAACGAGCTTTCTGATGAGCTTCCCAAAGGGAGTATCCGTGGGTTCTTTTGTAAGAACTACTTCATAACCTCTTTTTTCAAACCATTGAGCCAAAAGCCTCGCCTGCGTTGATTTACCGGCGCCATCTATGCCTTCCAGCACAATAAACATCCCCATCACTCCACCTCCAAAATCGAGATGTTTAATGTTTTAGGGATATTCGCTTTAAACTCTTTTTAGACAAGAACATGTAAATTAAAAGGGAGATAATCACCGGAAAGTAGCTTTCAGGTAGTCCAAGAACTTCCAGGTGCTGGTGAATATCTTCTCCTCTTTCCCATAGTACTCTATGATCCCCTCCGGCTTAAACCTCAGCCCGAATAAATAATTACCCTTCTTAAGACGCTGTAGGAATACCTCTTTGGGCTTTGGAGGCACGTAACTGGTTATCATGTCGTTTATTATATCTGCTTCAAACCCAAAGTGCTCGTTAAGTCTGGGGAACAAAAGAGCTGCAGGGGTATTCATGCAGTCCACAAGGACTTTACCATCAATTCTGAAGTTATAATATTTGAAAATGTCATGGAGAAAATCATCCAGAGCGTTGGGATAATAAATTGTCGCCCCTATATCATTGGGATGTGCTTCCACAAAGTTCCTGCTGTCCAGAATGGCTTTCACCTCATCGATGTCCATGCTGCTTATCTCCACCTTAACTCCCTGGTTGTAATAAACGTAAGCCAGAGGAAACCCCTTCTTATGGGCGAAGTCCCTTAAGACGACCAAGGGGATCAATCGAACATCCATGACTGCTGTTCCCGTACTTACTGTCCCAACGACCATTGCCCTCTTTCCATATCTGGAGATTGCTCTCCCATCCCTTCCAACGATTATAGTTCCCTGAACAACGGTTCCAACAGCCCTTCCCAATAGCGCGAGTTCTTCAGGATTGAATTTTTTCGAAGCATACACTTCCATTTATATCACCTCAATCAGGCAAGACTATACTCTCCTTACCTATCCTGGATTCCACCCAAATCTTAACATTTGAACCAATTTTGCTGAACTCCTCAATCACGCTGTTATCGCCTATAACGCTTCCCTCTTTTATCTGGACACCTTTTCCTATATGAACGTTTTCCCCTATTATGGCTTCCCTAATCTCAGCACCCTCCTCTATCACAGCATTCGAAAAAATAACGGAGCGATCTATTACAACATTTCTCCCGATCTCAATATTATCTCCCAGAACTGCAAAGCCCCTAACATCGAAACGTCTGATTCTGCATCTCCTACCCGTGAAGATTGCCCCTCCATATTCCATATTCCCCTTAAGGGAATCCACACGAACCTCCGAAAGTTTGAGTCTCCCTAAGAACACGTCATGAACCGCCTGCAGATAGCTTGAGGGTCTTCCAACGTCATTCCAGTACTCCTCAAAGGGGAATCCGTAGAGAGGGAGATTCTCCTCCAGCATTTTTGGGAAGAGATCCTTTGAAAAGTCAAAGTTCTGCCCCTTTGGGAATAAATCAAAAGCTTCCGGTTCAAAGGCATAGATCCCCGCGTTAACCAGATTGCTGAAGGCTTCTTCCGGTTTTGGCTTCTCCTTAAACCTCATTATTCTGCCATCATTATCTATTATGGCGATTCCATACTGGGTGGGATCATCCACCCGGGAGAGGGCAAACGTGGCGAGGGCTTTTTTACTTTTTTGATTCTAATAAAAAACCTTTAAGTCTAAATTTGTGAAAACAA
>QMUB01000040.1 GCA_003663695.1 Thermococci archaeon
CAATTGAAAAATTAAAAGAACTTCCCAAACATGTGCTGCGGGATAGGGCAAAAGATCAACCTTCTTGCCCATAGACAATCAGCACAGCTCGGCTCATTTCCCCAGCAATCAATGTCACTTGTCTTTACAAAATCACATGCATCCCGAAGTGCACAGTCCGTACATGAGGGATACATGTAGTTCTTCATGGTAAAGCGGAACCAAGTGTACTTCTCACTTGTCCAGATATCCTTAAGGCTATTCTCTTTAACATTGCCAAAGGAGTAAGCATTCACCTTCTTTTTCCTGCCGAAGATATACTCATAATATGTGTGAAGGAAACGATAGCATGGAGCGACTTCCCCATCCCATCTCACAACGGCAACATTGTTCTCATCAAAGTCGCACTGTCTCTCGGTTTTAAGCTCAAAATTAGGTATTTTAACATAGAGTCCCGAATGGACTATTTTATGAAGCTCGTCAACTATGGGTTCCATATCCACACTTCCATCGTAAACGATATCATCTATCTGCTCTTCTGTCATGGGAATGAGGTTTGATATGAGCATTGCATCAATATTCAGATCTCTCAGATACCTTGCCAGCTCTGGAAGCTCTTTGTAGTTTTCCTTTGTCACAACGACTTCAACGCCTATGCTCGGTCTATGAGTTCCACTCTCGTCTCTGTATTTAACGAGCTTCTTCACGTTCTCCGCGGTTACTCCAGCCGCTATGTGGCCCAGCGTTATCACGTTGGCAGCGGTTGGAATTGTATCCATGGAGAAGTAGATGAGATCAACTCCAAGTTCCGCAAATTCCCGAAGCATCCCATCTGTGAGAAGAGTTCCATTGGTGGACATCCCCAAAGCAAAGCCCCTTCTCTTGACCTCACGTACCATATCCATGAAGCGGGGATGAACAGAAGGCTCTCCTATTCCACCGAAGTAAATCATTTTAAGATCTGGGAATTCCTCCGCATCATCGAGTATTTTGAGAAAAAGCTCCCAGTCCATGTCCCCTTCCGTATCTTCCCAGTACTGCTTGAAACACATTTCGCAGTGGAGATTGCACCTGCTCGTCGTCTCTATGTAAAGATACTTCATATCAAGCTTGGGTTTCACAATGACCTTGCCATCCCATAATGTAAAAGAATATTCTTTTTCCATTTCAGCCGCCCCCGGCAGGAGGAAAGATGCTCACAATATCCTCTTCCCGCAGTGGAGTTTGCAAACCCTGCAGGTGCTCAATATTCCTCCCGTTAATGAGTATCATGAACCCCCTCTCGAGTTCCTCTTCAAACCCGGGATATGTTGAGTAAAGCTTTTCCAAAAGCTCTTCCACACTTCCAGCGGGAACCTCGAGAATTTTCCGTCCGGTGAGCTTTATCAGCGTGGCAAAAACCTTGACTTTTACCATATTCTACCACCATTTTCATGAAAACTAGGTTTTACACTTAAAAAATTTTTCGAATGAAAAATTTTGTAAAACAGAAAGAAAAGTGAGATCAAATGAACTCCTCGATACCGAGCTCTTTGGCTTTTTCCTTTGGAACTTTCCCATCCTCCGTCCAGCCTCTGAGGGCATAGTACCTCGGGAGCATCTCCTTTAATCTAACCACGTAACCCTTGTTCGGTCCCTCGGGCATGGGCTCTTCTAGGAAGCGCTTTGGCAGCGTATCGTCCTTTGCCGGATCAAGACCAGCTTTAAGGTTAAAGATGCGCTCGGCATTCCATATTCTCTCCCCTATCTTGAGATAGTCCTCGGTTGAATAGTCCCATCCCAGAGCGGCATTAAGCATGTCCCTGTAGTCATCAGCTCCTAAACCGAAGGTCGTAAAGAGGCAGAGCCCGGCGGCATCGATAAGCGCACTGAGATCCTGGAAGATTATGAGCATCTTAACCTTGTCATCACTCACATCGTGTGGATCCATCTTATATGGATAACCGAGGATTTCGGGGCTTATCATGTAGTTCTTAATGTGGCATCCTCCACGGTTGTTGGTCGCATAACCGAGGCCATGTCCCTCGGCACCTCTTGGATCATAGGCTGGTAGCTCAAGCTTTTTGACACTCATAGAATACTCGGGATGGCCATAGCTCTCTGCAAGGCGATAACCACCTTCAGCTAGTTTGTCTCCGAAGCCTTCTCTCCTTGCAAGCTTATCGATGTAGTAGTGGAGAACCTCCGTGTTACCCCATCTGAATGGAGGAGCCTCTCCAAGCTCTTCATCCGTTATTAATCCTTTCTCGTAAAGCTCCATAGCCGTTCCAAGGGTTCCACCAGTGGATATGGTATCGAGGCCGAGCTCATCGCACCTGTGGTTTGCTTCAATTATGCTTGCGAGGTCGTTTATACCGAGGTTTGCTCCAAGTGCCCATGTGCTCTCGTATTCGGGACCCTCAGTGACTCCAATGGTCGGAAGTTTGTTAACCCTTCCACATCCAATCGGACATGCATAACACGGCTGGTTTCTTATAAGGTACTTAGCTGCCATGGCTTCACCACTCTGCTCATATGCATGCTCAAAGACCCCTGTTTGGAAGTTTCTTGTTGGATAGAGCCCATTTTCGTTGATTATGTTAACGAGAATGGCGGTACCATAATTAGGGAGTCCTCCTCCTGCAACAGGATCATTTCTGAGCTTGTTAATCTTCTCCCTAATCGTCAGCATGAACTTCTGTTTGTCCGCTATTGATACGGTCTTACTCCCTTCAACGGCTATAGCCTTGAGGTTCTTGCTTCCCATTACCGCGCCTACACCACCTCTACCTGCAGCCCTGTGCCCATCATTCATAACAGCGGCAAACTTAACAAGGTTCTCCCCCGCAGGACCAATTAAGGCTATTCTGAGTTTTTTACTTCCAATCTCCTTCCTTATAGCCTCTTCGGTCTCACTCACGAGTTTGCCCCAGAGGTGGGAAGCATCACGAATCTCGACGTTTTCGTCCTTTATATATATGTAAACAGGCTTTTCTGCCTTGCCTTCTACAACAATGGCATCATAGCCCGCAAACTTTAGTTCAGCTCCAAAGTATCCTCCAGAGTTCGCCATGGTTATGAAGCCCGTGGCAGGGCTCTTTGTAACAACGTTATATCTTCCTCCCGTGGGAGCGCTTGTTCCACTTAACGGGCCAGGAGTAATTACTAGCTTGTTTTCAGGGCTCAACGGGTCAACCATCGGGTCCATCTCTTTTAAAAGCAGATATATTGCAAGTCCCCTGCTCCCAAGCCATTTTCTAGCAAACTCTTCATCATATTCTTCGACTTTCACCTCTCCCGTGGAGAGGTTTACACGTAGAAACTTTCCCCAGTTGCCATACATGGACATCGCCAAAATAATATAGACATTTATCCCTATAAATTTTGGCGAAAATAAAATATATTGCAGGAAGTATTGGAGTTAAACGCTATTATTAACGGAAAAGAAAAATGTAAAAAATTTCAAGAATCAACTTGTGAATGCTCAAGCTCCGCTACCGGTGTCCCAGCAGCCTTTTTAATCTTTCTTCAACATCCTCTTTTCTTCTAACGAGGTTTTGCCTCTCAACCTCTCTTCCCCTCTTTAGATATACGAGTGTTGGAATATTCAAAACTTCAAAGCTCTGGGCAACCATGTAAAGCCAGTTCATCTTTCAACATCTCCTTCAAGAAATGTCTCGTTTTTCTCGTAGGCACTCTTCATGCTGAACCATGAATAAAGCGAAAGGAGAAGAAAAACAAAAAGTCCCATTTCATAGAGCATTCCGTTCACCTCAAAATTCTCATCGCGTTGAATACCGCTATGAGGGCGACACCGACATCCGCAAAGACCGCCTCCCACATAGTCGCCTCTCCAAGTATTCCAAGACTTATAAATGAGAGCTTAACCCCAAGAGCGAAGATTATGTTCTGCCACACTATCCTCCGTGTCTTTCTAGCTATCCTGATGCCCTTTGGCAACTTCGAAAGCTTGTCATCCATTATGACCACATCTGCCGTCTCTATGGCTGCATCGCTTCCCAAGGCACCCATTGCAACACCCACGTCTGCCCTCGCCAGTACAGGAGCATCGTTTATGCCGTCACCGACGAAGATTATCTTCTCGCTCGGTGTTTTCTTTTTCTCAAGCTCTTCAATTACTCTAACCTTGTCTTCTGGTAAAAGTTCGGCATAGAACCCATCGAGTCCAAGGTGACTCGCTATTTCCTCAGCAACGTCCTCGCCGTCGCCTGTGACCATAATAACTTTCTCAACACCGAGGTGCTTGAGCTCCTTAATGGCAGCGGGTGCATCTTCCTTTATCTCGTCCGAGATTATTATATAACCCGCATACTTCCCGTTGATAACCACATGAGCAACGGTTCCCTTAACATGGCATGTGTCGTGCCCAATCTCAAAACGATGTAGCAGCCTATCATTACCCACCATTATCTCAACATCACCTATCCTCGCTCTAACGCCATGCCCCGCTATCTCCTCATATCCCAATACCTCCATCTCGTTGATTTTTTTATCATAAGCGTCCTTTATCGCTTTAGCTATTGGATGGTTCGAATGTGCCTCCGCCAAAGCGGCAAATCTTATTATCTCCTCCTCAGTAAAGCCGTTCCTCGTCTCTATCTTGGTCACCTTAAAGACACCCTTTGTTAGAGTTCCCGTCTTGTCGAAGGCAACCACCGCTGCACCGTGGAGTGCATCGAGATAATTGGAACCCTTGACGAGTATCCCCTCCCTAGCGGCTCTCCCAATACCTCCAAAGTAGCCTAAGGGGATTGAGAGAACCAACGCACATGGGCATGAGATTACGAGGAGCACCAGTGCCCGGTAAATCCAGGTTGAGAACGGATCTCCGGTAGTCAGGGGCGGAACCGTGGCGACAAAGGCGGCAAGCCCAACGACAGCAGGTGTATAATAATGGGCAAACTTTGTTATGAACTTCTCGGTCTTAGCCTTTCTCGCGCTCGCATTCTCAACGAGCTCTAGAATCCTCGAAATTGTTGACTCGCGAAGCTCTTTTGTAACCTTTACTTTTAAAACTCCTGTGAGGTTAAGCATACCCGAGAGGATCTCCTCCCCTTCTTTCACAGTTCTTGGAATACTCTCACCTGTGAGTGCTGAGGTATTAACATTTGAGCTTCCTTCAATGACCACGCCGTCGACGGAAACACTCTCGCCAGGCTTTATGAGGATTATATCGCCGACCTTGAGCTCTTCGGGCGTTACCCGTACAATTTTATCTCCAGTTACAAGATTGGCGTACTCCGCCTTTAGGGCGAGCAGAGCTTTGATGGAGCGCCTTGACTTGTTTACGGCCATGTCCTGGAAGAACTCACCGACTACGTAGAATAGCATAACCCCAACCGCCTCTGGATACTCGTGGATGGCAAATGCTCCTAGGGTGGCTATGACTATAAGGAAGTTCTCATCAAAGACGTTACCATGGAAGGAATTGAGCACTGCACTCTTGAGAACCTTCCACCCGACGAGGAGGTAGCTCACCGTGAAGATTCCCATCACAAAGGCATTATCTATACCGTAATAGTAGCGGAGCACTATACCAATGGCGAAGAGTATGATAGATGGGATAATAAAATAGAGCACCTTTTCCCTGTGCTCATGTTCGTGTTCGTCCTCTTCTATGACCTTGACTCCGGGCTCGACATTTCTCACTATTCTTTTAGCCTTCTCTACATCGCCCTCAATAACGAGCTCGCTCGTCGTAAAGTTTACCAGAGCGAATTCAAAACCCTCTTTTTTGAGGGCTTCCTCAATTTCATAAGCACAGCTCGCACAGTCGAGCCCCTCCAATTTAAGCTTCTTTGGCATATTACTCCTCCATGTGCCTAAGGGCAATCTTCAAAATCTGCCTTATGTGCTCGTCATCTAGCCGATAAAATACGTTCTTACCATCTTTTTTATAAGCGACAATTTTTCTGTCCTTTAAAATTCTAAGCTGGTGTGATATGGCTGAGACAGAAAGCCCGGTGATGTTTGATAAGTCACACGTACAAAGTTCCTCCTCAAGCAAGGCGAAGACTATCTTCAAGCGAGTGGGGTTCCCCAAGGCATTGAAAAAATCCGAAATCTCGAGGATGGTTTCCTCATCGGGGAGCTTTTCTTGGGCTTTCAAAATTTTATCTAGATGCTCCTCATAAATCTTACATACTTCCGTCATTTTATCACCTCTACATTTGAACAATTGTGCAAATGTCTTATAAACTTTACCCTTAGGGCAGGGTAAAGAGTTAGATAGCCAGCACAATTAGAGTAGCAATAGTCGCAATTAAGAAGTAAGGTATTGAGTATTTGTGAAATTCTCTCAAACTGATTCCTGAAATTCTGAGAGCTATGAAGTTTGCCAGTGAACCACTTATGATACCATTGCCCCCAAGATTCACACCAAGAGCAAGGGGGAGCCATTTAACTTTTGAAGCGAAAAGGACGGTGGTGGGAACATTGCTAATGAGTTGACTTAAACCTGCAGAGAGTAGGAATGTCCTTATAGTAGTGTTTAGCGGAAAAGAAGTTTCAGAGAGCAGAAAAGCAAGTTCCTTAAAGTCGATAAATATAAGTGTAAAAACTGCTATGAGAGCAACATCAAGCGAGAGGATAGATTCCTTACCAGCAAATATCATTAAAATCATGGTAATTATAAAGGCAAACACAGCGTATCCCTTTTCTATAAGTATTATGTTGGTTATAAGAAGCGCTAGAGATGTAAAAAAGAGCCTCCGTTTGATCTTAACTTTTGGTAACGGAAGTTTTGATATGGGTTTCTTCCCACCGTTCAGCCAGAGAAAGAAGAAAAGAATCACAATCCAGAGCATTACATAGGGTAGCATTTTCAAAATAAATTCACTCATGGATATGCGGTAAGTTCTCCAAATGATTATATTCTGAGGATTCCCTATTGGAGTTAAAGCGGAGCCGATATTGGCGGATATAGCCGTTAATGTAACCATCTCAGCAGTACTTATCCCTGTTATCCTTGAAATTGTTAGAATGAGGGGAATGAACACAAAAATAGCCGTATCATTCATTATAACTGCCGAAGAAGCCGCCACAAGAATTGTTATAAAAATCAACAATTTAAGATCAGAACTTCCGGATAGTTCCACTATTTTAGGCGCAGCTCTGCTGAAGATCCCAGAGAGTTCAAGACCTCGAGAGACAAGAAGGAGTGAAATTATCGCAGCTAAACTTTCATAATCTATGAAATCTATTGTTCTACCTAGTAAAGAGGGATCCCTAATCAAAAGCATAATATAGAGAAGGATAAGTATACTTAGGAACCATTCTCTTTTTGCATAGAATATCACAGTGCTTATGAAATTTTTTGCATCAAATGACGTATCTCCTTACCTCCTCCGTAAGGCCATAATCAGGTATGAGTTCCTTGCCGTCGTAAGAAACCTTAACATGCAGTATTATGAATTTTCCCCATGCCACTGGAATGGCCCATGCATCTTCAGGTTCTCTAAATTCTGCAGCCTCAATAACACGTGCTTCTTTTAATGCGCTATTAACTATCACCCGAACTTCCCGAGGGTCAACCTCAATCCCCCAAGCTCTGACGGGCCTTCCCTTAGGGGAAGGAGCCCTAGCGTAAGGGTCATAATGCATCCTGTCTATGGCAAAGTCCATGTACATTATAGGAGCATCAACGTGTATTTCACCGGCAGGTCCCCTTCGGATTATCGGAAGTCCAGCTGTAAAAAATGGTAATGCAGCTCTGACGGTTTCGACTGCCCTCTCTACAAACTCTGGATTAAGAGATTCCCTCAGATCACCAATTATGGGTGAAGGACTTGGTGATATCATCATAAAACCCCCAATAACCTCTGTTTTCACTGGGATTTCATGTTATATAACGCTTTTGGGTAGAAGGCAAAGCTAAACGGAAATCGGCACGCGCTCAGCTCTTATTCTTCCAGTATCTTTAAAAGAACTCCCAGAAGCTTGTTGGCGTCGATATTCCAGCCGTCATTCCAATGCTTCACATGAGCAAGACCCAATAAGGAGCAGGACAAGAACCCAAGCACAATAAAATCCCATCCTTATCTTCGCCCCATATTAGCTCCTCTTGTTCTATATGAGGCTTTAGCTGGCTACTCCAGAGATAG
>QMUB01000041.1 GCA_003663695.1 Thermococci archaeon
AAAGTAACGAAATGCAGCTTCCATTGTTATGCTCCCCTTAGCTCCCAAGCAGGTAGTTCCTCAACCCTGTGACATGCAACAAAATGATCCCCATTGCTCTTCCTTAACTTCGGCTTCTCTTTGCAGCACTCCTCTGTTGCAAATGGACATAATGGGGCATATTTACATCTCTTAATCTCAGCTATCCCCGATTCCATAACATGATCTCCTCCACTGAGCGTATATTCCTAGCTTTTGGATGCTTCAATTCACCAACGATGAAGGCAAAATCAACGACATCGAACATAGGAAAGTCGTTAAGTCCATCACCGACTGCATAACTCTCAACTTCCCCAAGCTTTGAATAGAGGTTCAGGAGCATTTTAGCCGCTTTTCCTTTATCCGTCTTCCCATGGACGCTCCAGAATCTGCTCCCCCTCGAAACCTCAAATCTCCTTCTAAGTACCTCTTCAAATCCTCCTTTCTCCCACTTAAATACAGTTTCAGAGTAGTCCCTTTCCCTCGCAAGCTCCGCAAGCCTTTTTGGGAGACCTGTGAACTCCATGATTTCGTTGAGAGTTGAGTTTCCATAGTATTTGAGGCCAAATTCATCGCTTATCTCATCCAGAGCGGCCTTTATCACTTCATATCTCTCCCCGAGCTCTATTATCTTATATTGATCATCCTCCATTGAATATGCAAATTCGAAGGGGAAGTATCCTTTGGGGATGAAAATCGCGCTTCCGTTTTCCACTATGAAGGGTTCCTCTATTCCAAGGGCTTTTCTGTAGTATTCCTGTTCCCTCCGCGTCTTTGAAGAGTTAAAGACTATTTTAAATCCACCCTTCTTGAACTCCCTCACCGCCTCCCCGGCAGGCTCCGGGGAATAGTCGTCGCCGAGGAGTGTTTTGTCCAGATCCAGAAATATCACTTTCATAAACCTCACACTTCGAATTTAAAGAGGGTCTCGGCGTTATCCTCCACGATTTTCATCCATTTATCCGCATCTATAACCTCTATGGGCCTCATTATTCTGGGCTTTGGAGGCTCTTCACCCTCCTTCAAGATGCCGTGAAGCTTTAAGTCCTCCAGGATTTGCTCTTTAAGCCGATTAGAGGCAAGTTTCGAGTGATATATAACACCCAGAGAGCTTAAAATCATGTCCGCCACGTGCTCTTTGCCTTTCTCCTCATGGAGGTGCGGGTTTAGGGTCTCAATCTGGAATATCTCAATTCCCTGGTTATAGACCTCCTTGTATTCCTCAATGTTCTCCCAGACACCGAAGCGCTCAAAGAGGAATGCCAGCTCAAAGGGTTCTATTGAATACCCTGTTGAAAAGGGCATCATCTCTGCAAGCTTTATAGTCATCGCATGCTCTCCGGCGTTGCCCGTTACAATTATGCTCGTCTCAAAGTTTGTTCCCTCCCCGATAAGGGCATTCATATATCTGTTCGTTATTTCACTAACTCTACCCCATTTTCTGAAGTAGAGGCCCCTCTTTCCAACCTTTGGCTTGTGACGCCAGCTCAGGCGCACCATCCCATAATCCGTTTCATTCATTAAAAAACCAGCTGCGTAATCCTTTACGTACTCATTCACAGAGCCGGGGATATAGTTATCTGCATCCACAAAACCAACATATTTGGCTCCAAGGGATTTTGCAAGCAGTATCCCTATGAGCATCCCCTCCCCTTTGCCGCTCCTGATTGTCCCCTTCTCATCCAGTATGTCCGTATATCCAAGCTCCTGAAATGCCTTGGCGATTCCCGCATCCTTCTGATGAACCATGAGCACTTTTGAATGGGTTAGGTTGTAGAAGTGTTTCACCAAATCCACTTCCTGCTTGAAGAGGTTTGGGCCTTCACGTTTGCTGTTAGAAACGAGTATTATGGGACACTGGTGAGGGATTGCCTTTAAGACCCCATCCACCAGCTGGAGCTTCTCGTTTTTCATAGGAACCACAATGGCTATATCTTCAAGGATATTGTATATATCTTCCCTAGGAATATTCTTCACGGTAAAACTCCCGACGTCTCGCGTTTGAGTGTCGAGCTTTATCACCTTCTGAACCTCATAAATCTCAATTGCACCAAATAACTCCTTGTAAACAGGAGCTTCTAAAAGCATGACATCACCTCCAACTCCTAAAAACAATATAAAACCTTATTAAAACCCCAGAGTCTCTTTAAGGCTCAATAATTTTTAATAACTTCCCCTATATAAAACTTGCCCAAAGAAAGATAAAAGGCTCAGCGCCTGAGCGCGAACTCACCCACAAAAGCCGAACTTGAAATGGTGTCCCCAATACCCACGGTGCTCTTTGGAGAGCTCACTATTTTCGTGGGTATAAATGCAAGCTGTCTGTCCGTCATGTCAATGATGCCCCTCTCCATGTTGAACTCCCTTTCAAGGGACTCAACCATGGGGAATGCCCTCTCATTTGTGGGTATGCTTAAAGCATCTCTGACCTGGTTTAAATTTTGCAGATCCCCATGCATTGCTTTTCCCGCAGCAGCCAGGGCGGCGAAGAGGAGCGCATCCCTAACCTCCTCCCCATGATACTGGGTCAGTGCCATATAATAACCGTAGGTATGGAAGTGGATCCTCTTTATTCCGGTTTCATCCATTAGAAGGTGCATGGCATCAATAGATGCAAAAACATCCCCATGGAGCACTTCTTCAGCAAGCGTATCATCCCCGATTATTCTCATAAGCGAAGCTAACTCCACCTCATTCAAACCAACACTCGTGAATTTATTGAGCATATTTATCAGTGCCTCTCTAACCTTCTCGTTTGGTGTGTACGCAAACTCAAAATGGCTCTCAATATTCAGGCGGTTGAGTACGTTTAGCTGGGCTTCCACCCTCTGGAGGATATCCCTATAGGTGGTTCCATCCAGATAGTGCTCCTTCAAGACCTGGAGACCGCTTATTATTGCCAGATCCACCCTCTCGGCTATCCTCTTAAAGTGCTCCCTAAACTCCCTCCTCATGTAGACGCGGGCGTTATAATCATCGGCATTCGCTATAAACCTGTTCTCCCGGGGTGCTTCAATATCAAACACTTTAAAGCCCCGAGGGAATTCGTAGATATAGTGTATAAGCTCATTACCCTCTTCAGTTGCCATTTTTGGATGAACCAGCTTAAACTCACCATTTTCAAATATTGGGAAGTATATCGGCCCATCAACGAAGAGATTAGCCTGGAGAGGGGGATTTTGCGGGACATGAACAATTGTTGGTATCCTGTAAACACCGCCAAGAAGGTTTGCCATTATCCCCGCCTGCCCACCTATCCTGAGCTCGTCCCATCCCCACTCTCTTAAATATCCTCTAACTTCCCCACTTTCCACAAACCACTCTGCAGCTTTTCCATATTTTATACTCCTCAAAATGCCGGCAAAAAGGTCTTTAAGGGAGGTTATCCTCTCAGGAGGATTATCCACGAGCCCAAAGATCTCTTCCTTCCCTGCATTTTCCACCGCCATTTCAAGCTCTTCTCCATTGAGGTATTTGATAGCGTCGATATTTGTATTATACGCGACCAGAACCCCTTCGACCTCAGGAAGAGCATTTATAGTTCTCTCAAAGGCATTCACATACATGCCCTTCCACGTCCTTATAGTTTCTTTATAGCTTTCCTTCATAGCAACCACCTAAAAATTTGGAGAGTTATTCTGCCCATCTCGGATTGTCCTCAATCACAACCTCTCCATCCTTTTCCACCACAATCTTTGAGAAGCCCTTCTCCTTAATCGTCCCATAATCGTGTCCCGCATCCGCCGGATAGAGTGCCAAAAATATGAATGGCTCATGCCCCGTATTTACTGTCCTGTGTGCCCAGTAAGGTGGAACGTAAACTATCGTGCCCGGCTCCATTGGAACCCATCTCGCCTCCCCTTCGGGCGTCTGGAGGAGCATTCCTCCTTTCCCTTTGAGGGCAAAATAGACCTCCGCCCTATCCGCCTTGGCGTGATAGTGCCCCTTGGTCATAAAGAATTCATTTCCAACTTTTCCGGGATGCAGGACAGTAGTTGCAAAGTTCAAATCACCATCCTTCTCCTCCTGTTCTATAGCATATACCTCATAAACCACAGGATTCTCCTTTAAGAGCGCTTCATAAGCCTCCACATCAACGTAATACCCCTTCATGTCGCTCAGCTTTCTTACAAGTTTTTTTGCATTCTCAATAACCCCACTTTCAAAGTCGAGCTTAACTCCAAATGGTTCCTTGTACAACCCCATCACCTCCAGATTAAAGTGTGCTTCAGCTTATTTTAACTTTTCCCTTATGTATCACCATGAGTGAAAATCAAACGAGTGACTGGAGGAGAAAAGCGACTCCTATGGATATTGCCCAGTAGCCGGTGTTCCATCTCAAAACTTTGTAGCCATCCAAGGGGGGTATTGGAAGCAGATTGAAGAAAGCCAGCCAGAAGTTAATTAGGGCGGTATAGTAGAGGGCTCCCCAGAGTGTTGAAGGCAAGCTTAAGGATTTGAGAACAAATAGAGCGACTATTCCGACGGCTATATTTGTAACAGGACCGGCCAAACTTATCTTCCCATTTGCCTCTTTATCCTCCCACGGCTGGTAGGGAGCATAAATGTAAACCGCCCCAACAGCTGCAAATATGAACCCTATTCTTGAAACTTTGTTTAAGATTCCCAGTAGAAGAGCTAATATTATCCCCGCATCCCATCTTTTATAAAAGGCCACATAACCGTATCTCCTAGCCACCTGCCTGTGGGCAAGCTCGTGAAATATAAAGGCTGTAAAAACTGCTAATGCTGTATACGGAATTAATTTAAGTTCGAAATTTGAGAACACAAAAGTCAGCACAATAAAAGAGATGATCAGATCCTCGATTTCCTCCCCGCGCAGTCCTAGAGCCATACTTACATACCCCTAACTTCGATCTTCTTGCCAAGCACAAGCTCTGCAGCCTTTACCGCGCTTCCCCCACTCCCAACGGCAATTTTAACCTGCTCTTTAGGAACATAAACTATTATCTTGCCCTCCTCCTCTTCCACCTTGAGTATCTCTACACGGAGCATCTGTTTCAACCTGTCTTCCATTCCGACCACCTTTTAAGCTCAGTAATATTACACACCAATCCTTTTTAAATTTATGGAATCTTAACATTCACAGGAGTTTAAAATTCTTTCTATACCCTTCTTATGTCCGAGCCCAACGACAGCTACGACCTTCGGCTTCTTGATACCCCTTGCCTTTAGATCCATGACAATACCTCTTAAATTGCGCGCCATTATCTCATTCCTCTCCTCGACGAGGACATGGAACAGGTAGGGATACCTCCGCTTAAAAGCAACCATCATGGGTTTATAATCCTCCATAATGTCCGAGCTCTCCTTAGATGGAGCAAAGGAGAGAAAAACAGCAAGACTCTCAAGCAGGAGAAAGAGCTTTTCCCTGAAAGGAGCCTTAAGAAGCTTCATAGTGATCAAATTTATATCTTCGTCAATTAAAGCTAGGGGGATGTTGAAAATCTGAGCAAGGGTTATAGCTTCCCTCATTTCACCACCTGGAACCATCCCAAACTCTTCTCCAAGCCTCTCTTCAACTTTGAAGAGTACATACTGAAGGAGCCCTCTTCTACCGGATCTAAGGGCATCCCCAAGATTAACCCTTTGAGGATTCTGCATCGCATAGAACCTGTTCCTATCGAGCTCAATAGCAATTGCACTGGGTCTTTCCTTCAGTATCTTCTCCCTAACTTCATCCCTGCTCCTTGGAGAAACATGCATAGTTCCGATGAGCTTAACGTAGCGAAGACAGTTCATACGAATCACCAAGCCTGAGAACATCAAAGTCTCTAGGAATTATAAAGTTATGGCTGCAGAGCTCTTTCGCCTTCTCGGCGTATTCATCATATGTATAGCGGAATGCCCTGTGAAACAGCGCCAGGAGCTTTACTTTTGCCCTTTTGGCGGTTTGACATGCCTCACTAACGGTTGAGTGATAGCTCTCACCCCTGTCCTCTTCCGATAGATATGTGGCTTCATGAATGAGCAGGTCAGCATTCTCAGAAAACAGCCTAACCCTCTCGCATGGAAGGGTATCCCCTGTGTAAACAACTTTAACCCCCTTTTTACGATCCCCTGTAACATCCTCAAGTTGAATTTCCTTTCCATCGACCACAACCCTTCCCTTTATTTCAAGTTCCTTCATCCACGGGCCTGGCTTTAATCCAAGCTCTTCTATCTTCCGGAGCTCAAAGTTCCCCCTTCTATCCCTCTCCTTGAAAACATAGCCAAGCGCTGGAATTCCATGCTCCACCTTGAAGCTCCATATCTCATACTCCCCAAACTTTAATCTCGCTTCGCCGAGCTCGTGGACATGAATTTCAAAGCTGGGTCTGAAGAATCCGCTCTCAAGATAGCTCTGGACAAATTTAAACGTGTATTTCGGTCCATATATGTGGAGGGGCTTCTTCCTGTCCCATAGGGTCATCGTCTGTAGTAGGCTCATCAAACCCAAGTAGTGATCGCCATGGAAGTGCGTGATGAAAATTTTTTCAACCTTCATGGGGCTTATTTTTGCTATATTAAGCTGTCTCATTGTTCCCTCCCCTGCATCCCAGAGAATAACCTCGCCTCCATACCTGAGGGCTATTGAAGGGACATTCCTCTCTTTGTTTGGCATTATCCCACCGGTTCCCAGGAATATTATCTCAAGCATGATTTAAGATTGGAGAAAAAGTTTAAAAGCTATTTCCCCTCCCGTCTCCTATTTTTTCCTTCCCTGAGCACACATATCAGCGAGAGGACGAGGGCAAGAAGGGATGCTCCAAGGGAGATATTTGTCCTAGTATAATCAGAAGGCACCACATAGTAGTTCGGATTTCTCCGGAGGTTTGCCTCAAAGCTGAGAACATCAACGCCTGTATCTCCGAGATACCAGAGCCTCATACCCGAGTTAACCTCCTTTTTAAGGATTCTCATGTCGTCAAGCTCGATGTAAAGATGTCTGGTGCCATCAGGATTTCTATTCATTGAAAGCTGAAGCCGGTGAATTCTCCTCTCAGGAATGAGCACACATTTCTTCGTCCTCCAGCCATATGGGGGATAAACGAGGACGCAGAATTTATCGCCCTTGGTATATAACTTCGATACCTTCTCTCCTCCAAAATCAAAGGCCAGAATTTCGGTATCCTCGCCGTTCAGCCGGAACCACACGTCAAGCGTCCCCTCATCCCACATCATGCCCTCAAGGGGATATATGAAATGCACGGTGCCATTCCTCTTGATGAGGAGGTCTTCATTAACGGGCTTCCTCTGCACGAGATAGTAAGCGGTTGCAGAAGCAAAAACTCCAGGGGGCAGATCAAGCGTTAATTTAACTTTCCCTGTCCCATTTTCACCGGGAATCCATAGTCTATCATTTACACTCTCAAGAGTGAAATTTCTTCCATGATCTTCCCAGTTTAGCGTTGCATGTACCTGCTTACCTCTGTAGCCGTAAAGTTCGGCCTCAATCCCAAGGAGCTTCCCGGAGATGTTGAACTCAGCTCCCGCTGGCGACCTGATGTCCCCCCACTGAGGGTCTACAGACCGGTTCGTCTTAACCTCAAGATGCGTTAATCTACCAAAGTCGATCGTTAAATATGCCATGTAGATTAACGGCTCTGCTGCGCAGGGAAAGCTAACGTTTACATATACATCAAATTCATCCCTGATGCCGCGCATGGGGATTACAAATTCTCCCACGTGCTTCCCTCCGTAGCCTGAAGACCATCTGACACTTGTATTTCCCTCCTTCACGGCTTCCCCGTACTGAACCACCCTGTAGAATGCCGATGCATTGCACCTTTCACTGGAATTAAACAGCAGCCTGATCCATTCGATTCTGTATTCGGGAGGGACTGCCACGTGGATCTTAAACGTCCTATTTCCCTCCAGCTTTCCATCGATTACCTTTGAAAACTGAAAGGAATAAGCGGGCAGAGCTGAAGCTAGAAAAAGGAGTATCAAGACTGCCGCTTTCCACCTCATATCCTGCACCTCATGGCAATCATGAGGGCAATAATAAGTGCGATGGCAAATATAAGGTATCCCT